>NZ_DATIGT010000229.1:0-5962 GCF_035481375.1 Tahibacter sp. | reverse complement strand
TTCGGTGGGTGTCCTCGAACGAGAAGCCACAGCGGCTATTCGGTGGGTGTCCTCGAAAAAGACAGCGGCTATTCGATGGGTGTCCTCGAAAACGTCGAACGGGTCCCTCGAAACGGGTCTCCGAGTCTGTCGAGATTGAGTTCGCTGACGGATGGCGGCGCCGGCAGCGGGCGATTCGGTGGGTGTCCTCGAACGAGAAGCGACAGCGGCTATTCGGTGGGTGTCCTCGAAAACGTCCCTCGAAAACGTCGAAAACGAAAACGACCGCGATTCGGTGGGTGTCCTCGAAAACGGTGGGTGTCCTCGAACGAGAAGCCCGGGCCGCCCCGCAAACGGGTTGCTCTTACCGCGTGGCGAAGCGAAGATTCGCGGCCTCAGGAATCAAGGCACCGGCATGACGCCACCGTCCGAACGGCGCACTCCCTCCCTTGCGGAATGCTTGGCCGTTTTTCTCGCCGCGGCCGTCTGGATGTTCCTGCTCGCGCCGGAGCCCGCGTATTTCGTCAACAGCGCCGAAACCGGGCATCAGCTGGCCGGTGCGCTGAACCTGCTGCATTTCGCCCAATCGCCACATGTCGACTATGTGACGTCATACGGTCCGGGCCGCTACTGGGTCTCGGCGTTCGGACTGTGGCTGGCCGATGGCGGCCTGTTCGGGGAGTTGCTGACGCGCAGCGCCGGGCACGCGGTCTACCTCGTACTTCTGTTCGTCGTGCTGCGCCGTGTCGGCGCGTCGACGGCGATGGCCTCGCTGCTGCTCGCTGCCGCGGCGCTCGCCCTGCCGCCCGGTCACAAGTACTGGACGGCGCTGTGTCCGATACTCGTCCTCTATGCGGTGCAGCGCTGGTGCATGGCCGGATCGCGCCGGGCCGCGTTCGGGACCGGCGCGACGATCGGGTTCGCGGCGCTGTTTCGTCCGGACTACGGACTGTTCGCGCTCGTGCCCGGCCTCGTGGCCGTCGCGACCGGCAGCGGCGCACCCGGCACGCGCCGGCGTCTGGCCGGCGAGCTGTTCGCGGGCATGCTCGCACCGCTGCTGCCGTGGCTGCTGCTCGTCGGTGCGAACCACGATCTCGGCCGATTCTTCGCCGACTGGGCACAGGTCGGTTCCGCGGTCGGCAGCGGTCTCGGTCTGCCGCATCCGCTACTGAGCTGGACCGACATCACGCTGTCGGCGGCGTTCGCGTTCGTCGTCGGCGTGCCGCTGACCGGACTGCTGCAATGCCGGCTCGCGCCCCACGCCACGCGCGGGCTGCAGCGCTTTGCGCTGGCGGTGCATCTGTTTGCGCTCGTGAACCTGGTCCAGAGTTCGCACCGCGCCGACTGGCCGCATCTGTTCCAGGGCATTGCACCGGCGTTCGTGTCGCTCGCGGTCGTGCTCGTCCGCGGCAGCGACGGCATACGCTCTTCCGTGCTGCGGCTCGCCTTCCCGCTGCTGTTGGCCGCCTTGCTGTTGCCTGGCCGCGCCGTCGCACCGTCGCGCCCTGCGACGGCCGCACGCAACTGGGCCGCAGCCGCGCTGCCGAAAGCCGAGTTCGCGCGGCGCCATGTCGACGCGACCCCGATCGGCCGCGTCGCGGCCGTGGCGCGACGCTGTCTTGCACCGGCGAATCCGACCGCTTTTTTTCCCTTTACACCACAACTCCACTATTTCGCAGAGCGGCCGTTCGCGGGCGGCCTGCCGTTCCTGGCGCCGGGCTTCTTCGATACGGTCAACCGCCAGCGCCGGGCGGTCGAACAGCTCGAACGCGAGCGGCCTGCGCTGCTGTTCTGGGCCGAAGGTTTCGCCTACGACGGACGCGCGGACCGCAACAGCACGCGCACGCATGCGCTCGTTCATGCCTACGTCGTATCGCACTACCAACGCGCCGGCCTCGTCGATGGCCATACGGTGTTCCGGCGCACCGGCGCGGTCATGCCGTCACCGGATTGCGATTCGCTGCCGCAAAAATAGACGCCGTTACTGACAACAGGCGTGCTCGCCGCCGGAGACCGACGCGGCGTCGGCCGCATGCGCGACCGAGGGCGGCAGCGCGCCGCTCGTGGCGGCATCGAGCACCTGCTGGCGGAACGATTCCCACGGAAACGCAGTGCCGGGATCGCTGCGCCGCGCCGGGTCGAGCCGCGCGTGCGAGACCACGTGCCGCAGGTTTGGATACTTCGCCCAGCAGTAGCGCACGATGTTCGCCGTGATCGCGACCTGCCACGCGGAGAACGGATCGCCGGCCTGCGTATTGACGACCTCGACGCCGAGCGACCAGTGGTTCACGCGCGTGGTGCCGCCGTTGACCTGCGGATGGCCGACCGCATTGCGCACGTGCCAGGCCGCGCGCGCTTCGGGCGCACAGGCCCAGACGAGCTGGCCGTGCTGCGGCTCGTTCTCGTCGGGCACGAGCCAGTGGAACGAGGCCTTGCCGTCGCGCATCACGCTGACCGCGCCGGCGGAACTGCTGCCGGCCGTCGCGTGGATGACGATCGCGCGCACACCGAGGATCGCGTCGAAGATGCGGCTGCTCGTGCTGCGCTCCCAGAACGCCTGGATGCCCGGATACCAGAACTCGGGCAGCGCGACGTCCTGCGGACGCCCGGTTGCCGGCAGGTCGAATTGATAGGCTTGCGGATTGCCCATGGACGTCGCTCCCGTTGCATGGCGCAGGTGCGCCGCCGGCGTGCTGCCGGCGGCGCCTGCGGACGCTGTCGGAAAGTGGATCCCGGGCGCCGAGTCTCTCACTCGAACGCCGATTTCGGCGGCACGCGAACGTACCGCGCTCGACATCGCCGGTCGGAGCGAGCCGAAGGCGAACCGCAACGTCGAGGCGCCTCCGCCGATGCGTTGCACGGCGAGACGGACGCACCGCGTTCCGTCTCGCACCGACGCCGCACGCGCGGACCGCGTACGACGCGCGTTTCAGCCTTCGAGCACGCCGTCCTCGCGATCGGGCGCGAACTCGGCGAGCTTGGCGCGGACCTTGTCGGCGAAGCGGCCGTAGTGGCCGCCGAGCATCCCGCGCAGCTCGGTCTCGGTCGCATAGCCGACCGATCGCCGATAGGCGCGCTTGATCGTCTGGCCGCGGCGCCAGTTCGCGTCGACGTCCGCGAGCGTCGCGACCGGCAGCGCGCGCGCGCGCGAATGCGCCGTCTTGTAGTCGGCCACGCGCTGCGCATGCCGCGCGACGAGCGTGGCGACGCTCGTGCGGCGCGGATGGCGCTCGATGTCGACGGCGGTGCCGTAGTGGAACGGCGAGACGTTTTCGTACTGCGTGATCAGATAGCCGTCGTCGTCGAAAAGCGTGACGCACTCGGTCATGGTCTGGACCTTCCATTTGCCCGTCACCAGCATCAGCACGAACGCGACGACGCCCGGCCACTTCGGCTTCAGCGCGTACGTGTCGGCGCAGATCTCGCCGGCGGCATCGGCATGGAGTCCGAGCAGCACGCGCGTGCCGAGCGTGCGCGTCATGCCCGACGCCTCGGCGTCCGCGATGTGATGCAGGCCGGCCGCCGCGAGCGCCTTCTTCTGCCGTGCCGCGTAGCTGCGCTGGTAGGCCGGAAACGTCGCGGCGTCCACGGCGACGAGTTCCGGCGGGTTCTCGTAGGCGACGTTGAGGATCTGCTCGGCGATGTTCGCGGCGATCAGGTCGTCGGGCGATTCCGACACGCGCGCCGAAATCGCATCGTCGAGACGCCTGCCCTTGCGCACCGCGCGGGCCGCGCCGAGCAGCGCGGTTGCCGCCACGTCATCGGCCTGAGTGCGGTCGCCCGAGCCGATCAGCCCTTCGATCAGCGCGGCCATCTGGTCGCGCTCGCCCGCGCCGTTGCCTTCGGAGCGCGCGCGCATCTGCTGCACGTACTCGCGATGCGGCGAGTCCGCGGGCAGTCGGTCCAGGGCGCGGTCGTAGGCCGCCAGTGCTTCGTCGAACCGCGCAAGCTCGTGGAGCGTCGATGCGCTGCGCAGGAAATAGCGATGCGTTCCGTCGAGTTCCGCGCAGCGTGCGTAGTCGGCGAGCGCCGCGTCGAGTTCCGCGCGCAGGTATCGCATGCCGCTGAACGTCGCGACGCAGGCGTCGTCGGGGGCGCCGTCGGCACGCAGCAGCGCGCGCATGCGATGCAGGTCGGCGCGCGCGGCGAGGAACTCGACGCGCTCGGGTTCCATCGCGATCGCCCGTTCG
Organism: Tahibacter sp.; assembly: GCF_035481375.1. Taxonomy (GTDB): domain Bacteria; phylum Pseudomonadota; class Gammaproteobacteria; order Xanthomonadales; family Rhodanobacteraceae; genus Tahibacter. The sequence continues at coordinate 1,793 of NZ_DATIGT010000229.1, read as the reverse complement.
AGCCAGGCATCGGCCTCGGCGTCGCGCGCCGGGTTTTCGCCGTCGGTCTCGTGACGCAGCAGTTGCGACAGGCCGAAGCATGCCTCCGCCAGCGCCGGATCGATCGCGAACGCACGCTGCAGCTGCGCGATGTGCCGCTGCCGCCGTTCCGCCGCGGCGCGATCGAGCGCGGCCTGCTGCGCCGGCGTCGGCTTGTCGTCGGATTCCTCGCCGGTGTCGCGGGTCCAGTCGAGCTGCACCTGTTTCACGAGCGCCGCCGCATGATCGGGCTGGCGCACGAGCACCTGCTCGACGGCGGCCAGCGCCTCGGCGTGACGGTCGAGTTTTTCGAGGCAGTTCGCGCGATACCAATGGAGCGATGCGGCCTGCGGATGCTCCGCGACGAGTGCCTCGACATGCGTCAACGCGCGCCCATAGTCTCGCGCGCGCCAGGCCGCCTTGAACGATTCAAAGTGTGGATGTTGCGACATTTTCCCCTGGGTTCCCTGTTTTTTCGGACTGACCGGCGCGGATCGGCGCCGGCCGCTGCCGCGTTCGCGGCAGCGTATGGGAACTTATCGTGTTTGTGGCCGCTCTGGAGCACGGCACCGGCTACACTCGTCAGCGCATGCCTACCGTTCCCGCCACCGCCGCGCCGCTGCCGACGCGCCTCCGGGCCGATGCGACCGCCTGCGGGAAGCCCCGTCGATGATGTTCCGGCGCCCGAGACTCCGCCGCCGCACCCGGCCGTACCTGACCTGGCTCGCGCTGCTGGCGCTGCTGTTCCAGCAGGTCGCGCTCGCGATCTACGTCTGTCCGGCCGAAACGACGCCGGCCGAACCGGCGGCCATGGCCGGTTGCGCCGGCATGGATGCGTTCGACGCCGAGGCGCCGCTGCTGTGCCGGCAGCATTGCGAGCGCGATCACGTCGCCCCGGCCGACGCGAAGGCGCTGCACGTGCCGCCGATCGCGCTGCCGCCGCAGCACTTCGCCTGGACGGCCGCGCTGTTGCCGCCAGCGCGCGCGCAGCATTACGAAGACATTCCGCCGTGCCGGTCCGACCCGCCGCCCGCACAGCGCTTCTGCAGCCTGCAGATCTAGACCTCCGACCCGCTGTCGTCCTCGCGCCGCGTACCGCGGCGCGTCCGCCGTTGCCGCGTCCGGAGGTCACATGCTTTCCCGTTTCCGCGTGCGCCGCAGGTCCGTTCGGGCCGCGGCCGTAGTCCTGTTCTTCCCGTCCGGCGCTTTCGCCGCCGGGTTCTCCTTCGACGATGCGCTGCAGCGCGCCGTCGAACATGCGCCGCTGCTCGACGCGCGCAGGTCGCAGCGCGAGGCGGCGCACGAAGACGCCGCGCGCGCCGATGCCCTGCCCGATCCGCGGCTGACGCTCGGATTCGTCAATCTGCCGGTCACCGGCGCGGATGCGTTCGACCTGCGTGCCGACGACATGACGATGCGGCAGCTGGGTCTCATGCAGGACGTGCCCTCGCGCGTGAAGCGACGGGCGCGACGCGAGCTCGCCGAGCGTCTCGACGCCCAGGCGGAGTCGCTGTCGACGGCCGAGCGGCTCGCCGTGCGGCGCGATGTCGCGCAGGTGTGGATCGCGCTCTGGGCCGCGCAGCGCGAGGCCGGCGCGTTGCGGGCGCTGCGCGAACCGACCGCCGTCGCCGCGCAGACGGCGAAGGCGCGCCTGGCCGGCGGCACCGGCAGCGCGGCCGACGCACTCGCCGCCGCCGCAGCGTCGCTGGAGCTCGACGACCGCATCGACGCGGCCGATGCGGCGCTGCAGGCGGCCCGCGCGGGACTCGCGCGCC
>NZ_DATIGT010000228.1:0-4242 GCF_035481375.1 Tahibacter sp. | reverse complement strand
GCACGCGGCCGGCACGCTCGCGAACGTCTGCGAGAACTGGTTCTGCGGCCAGGCCGCCGGCACGAGCGGGTCGTAACGGTTCGGCGCGAAGGTCGGCAGGTTCTGCACCTGCCACAGGTTTTCCCAGAGATACGAACCGAGGTTCGCCTTCGGATGCGTGATGTACGGATTCTCGCCGGCATGGCAGTCCGTGCAGACGCCGCCCTGGCCGCCGAGCAGTTCGTTGCCGCCGGCCTGGTAGCGGCCCAGCGGATCGACCGACAGGTTCGGCGCGCCGATCGGTATCGTCGCGTTGGCGGCGAACGAGAACGTCGTGCCGGACATCTGGTTGTCCCAGATGCAGACCTTCGAGGTGACCTCGCTGAGGCAGATCACGCCGTCGAGCGCGACGGTCGTCATCAAGTTGTTCGAATAGCGCGGCAGCGCGTAGCACATGCCCAGCGGCGACAGGCTGCGGTAGGTGCGCAGCTCGGCCGGCGTGCCGACGATGAATTGCAGCGCCTGCGGAATGAAGCCCTGCGATTTCCAGCCCGCGAGCCCGGCCGGATCCATGACGCCGATCGACGGCGGGATCGGCACGCCGGCGGCGATGCATTCGTTGGTATACGCGACGCCCGAATTCGTCGTCGCGGTCTTCACGCCGGCCTCGCCCTGCGCCTGCAGCGCGCGCACGTCGGCGAGCTTCTTCGCGAGCGGCGGCGCAAGCACGAACGGCACGCCCTGCGCGACGGCCTTCGCGGTCTCGTGTTCGCGCAGCTCGAACGTCAGCGCGAAATCGAGCGCGCGCAGCTTGCCGAGCGTGCGGTCGTCGTTCGTCTGCCGCTCCGAATTCGCATACAGCCATTCGAGCGCACGCTGTTCGAACACGAGTCGCGCCTGGCCCGACGCCGGCACGCCGTCGAACAGGTCCTTCTCGAACACCGCCAGCTCGAACGCCTTGCGCCCGGCGAGGCGCGAAGACAGATCGGCCCGATACCAGGCCTGGGCCTTTGCGACGAAGTCCTGCGTCGGCGTGATCTGCCGGCCGTTGGCCTCGAAGAAGGCGCCGTGGCCGATATAGGCGATCGGCTCATCCGGGACGGCGTGCGCCGGCCCGGTCCAGATGGCGCCGCCGACGCCGAGGCAACCGGCGGCGAGCGACGCGCACAACCACTGCGACAGCGTTCTGGCCTGCATGGATATTCTCCCGCTCTCGAAGGTGACGGCGTGACCGTGTCGCAGCACGATACGCCCGCCAGCGAATATGCGAAATATCCTTTAATACGTTTTGGTACTTTTTATGAAACAAATTAGTTTATTGAATCATTAAAAACTTTCATGGCACGGCGGTGAGCCGTTTGGCCGGCGTTTCCGTGCGAGGCGTGCTCGGCAATACGCCGCGGCCGCCCTCGCCGGGTTCCCGGCGACAGCCTGCCGCGACGGCCGCTGGTCGCGGCGGAGTCCTCCCCGGCTTGCAATCTTGACGGCCGCCTTCACCTTGCGCAGACTTCGCCGCCTTTCGTCCCAGGACACCCCGATGCCGGCCATGCCGCTGCTGATCTTGATAAAGACCCTGCGCCGCCAGTGCGCGGGCCGGGTGTGCCTGCGCCGATAGCCTCGAAGGACGTCCCGTCCTGATCGAACGCATCGCCGAGAACACCCGCAAGGGTGTTTTTTTTTGCCCCGGTTTTCCGATCCACACGCGCTGTACCGAGGAGAAGGTGTCGTGAATACCGCCGCTGAAGACACATCCACCTAGCCGCCGTCTCGTCGCCAACCGGGGCGTGCGGCCTCGATCGTTGGCACTTCAAGCGAGCAACTCATGAACCGCACTCCCCTTTCGCGTCGACGCAACCTCGGCATCATCGCCCACATCGACGCGGGCAAGACCACCCTCACCGAACGGCTGCTCTGGAAGGCCGGCGCCATCCATCGCATGGGCGAAGTCCATGACGGCGCCGCCACGACCGACTATTCCGAGATCGAGCGCGCACGCGGCATCACCATCGGTGCGGCCGCCGTGAACCTCGACTGGGCCGGACATCGCCTCACCCTGATCGACACGCCCGGACACATCGATTTCGCGATCGAAGTGGAACGTTCGCTGCGCGTGCTCGACGGTGCCGTCGCCGTGTTCTGCGCCGTCGCCGGCGTGCAGCCGCAGTCGGAAGCCGTGTGGCGCCAGGCGAGCCGCAACGGCGTTCCGCTCGTCGCGTTCGTCAACAAGATGGATCGCACCGGTGCGGACTTCGACCGCGTCGTCGCACAGATTCGCGAGCGCCTCGGCGCGCGCGCGTGGCCGCTGGGCCGGCCGCTCGGCGCCGAAGGCCAGCTGTACGGCTGGGTCGATTTCGTCGGCCGGCGCGTCGTGTCCTGGACCGACGAAGGCACTGTCGTCCGCGGCTGGAACGCCGATGACGAACGCGCGCACGCCGCGCTTCGCGACGCGCTCGTGGCGAGCGTGGCCGAGCACGACGACGCGCTCGCCGAAGCGTTCCTGCGCGATGCCGAGGTCGACGCCGCGCAGCTGAGTGCGGCCCTGCGCCGCGCCACGCTCGCCGGTGCCGGCGTGCCGCTCGTCGCCGGCTCTGCGTTCAAGACCAAGGGCATGGAACTCGTGCTCGACGCCATCGTCGACTACCTGCCCTCGCCGCAGGACCGGCCTGCCGTGCAGGCCGACGGCGATGCGGGCAGCGTCACGCTGCCGCCGGACACGGACGGGCCGCTCGCGGCGCTGGTGTTCAAGGTCGAACAGCAGGAACACGGACCGCTCGCGTTCGTCCGCGTGTACTCGGGACGGCTGCGGGTCGGCGACACGGTATGGGCATCGCACCGCGAGCGCAGCGTCCGCATCGGCCGGCTGCTGTCGATCCAGGCCGACCGCGGCAGCGATCTGCCGCAGGCCGAAGCGGGCGACATCGTCGCGGTGGCGGGCTGGAAGGACGCGGCCGGCGGCGAAACTCTGAGCGCGCCGGCACGTCCGCTGCGTCTGGAAGCGATAACGGTCCAGCCGCCGGTGCTGTCGTGGCGACTGACGGCCAAGGCCGGCGATCTGCTGCGGCTCGGTCAGGCCCTCGCGGTTCTGGCGCAGGAGGATCCGTCGTTCCATGCCGGCTCCGATGCCGATACCGGCGAGAGCCTGATCTGGGGCATGGGCGAACTGCATCTGGAGGTAAAAGTGGAACGTTTGCGAAATGACTGGGGCCTCGACGTGTCGGCCGGCGCGCCGCGCGTGGCCTACCAGGAACGTCCGCGGCGCGCGGTGCACGGCGTCGAAGGCAAGCTCGACAAGCAGAACGGCGGCGCCGGCCATTTCGCACGCGTGCATCTGAACCTCGTGCCGCGCGAGGACGACGCGATCGTCTTCGCCGACTGCACGCGCGGCGGCGTCGTGCCGGCGGCCTTCGTCGCCGCGGTCGAGAAAGGCGTGCGTGCGGCGCTGGCCGAAGGTCCGCAGGGTTTTCCGGTGGTCGGCGTCGAAGTGACGCTGGTCGACGGCCAGACCCATGCCGTCGACTCGACCGACCAGGCCTTCCAGCGTGCGGCGGCGCAGGCCGTGCGCGCCGCGCTCGGGGAAGCGGGCACGGGCCTGCTCGAACCCGTGATGGCCGTCGACGTCGACACGCCAACCGGCTATCTCGGCGACGTGCTCGGCGACCTGCAGCGCCGCGGCGGCCGCGTCGGCGGCATCGGCGAGCGCGACGGGAACAGCGAGGTCCAGGCGCGTGCGCCGCTGGCGCGTCTGTCGGGCTATACGACCGCACTGCGTTCGCTGACCCAGGGCCGTGCCTCGGCGACGATGCGCTTCGACGGCTACGAGACCGCCGTTGCGTGACTGGCGATCCAGGGAGCCGCAAGGCTCCCTGGATTTTTCGGGGCCGGCAGCGCAGCCAGTGCATTTCATGACATTGTGGATACGTAGACTTTGACGCCGCTGTCGAGATGGGACCCGGCGCCGCCGAGCGCGCTCCCGCGGTAGTCCGGTAGCCCGGATTACCACCGATCACCGTGTTGCCGTTCAGCGTGGAATCGACCGGCCGCACCGAGCCATGGGTGGAGAGCGCGCCGGTGCCGGCGCTGCCCCCGAACCTGCCGGCGCACTCTGCGCCGGGTCCGCCGCCGGCGCCGTTTGCCGTCCTGCCCCACGCCGCCGCTGCCGCGAAGACGGCGTCCGCCGCGATGCGATTTGCTTCGTCGAAAGAACGACGGGTTGACTGCCGTGCCGACGCGTGTCCTGATCGGCTTCGCCACGCGGCACGCACG
>NZ_DATIGT010000227.1:0-13409 GCF_035481375.1 Tahibacter sp. | reverse complement strand
GCGCGGCGCCGAACCGGCTGCGCGCTGCGCCGTCGTCGTTCGCGCGCGCGTCGTTCATGGCGGGTCCTTCCAGCGCAGCCAGCGCGAGGCGTGATGGTCGAGCGGATTCGCCGCGAACCCGTGCAGGCGCGCGTCGACGAGATGTTTGGACGTATAGAAGTAGATCGGCACGACTGCATGCGCGGCGAGCAGCCGCGCTTCGGCGGCGGCGACGAGGCCGGTGCGTTCCGCGCCCGCCGGCAGTGCCGCGGCGCGGCGCAGCAGCGCGTCGAATCCGGCATCGGCGAAGCCCGTCGTGTTCAGCGGATTGTCGCTGCCCGAGAACGTCGCGAGGAAATCCAGCGGATCGTTGACGTCGGCGATCCAGCCGCCGCGGAACACCTGCGTGATCGCGCGTGCGCGGCGGTTCTGCACGAACACCTTCCATTCCTCGTTGCGCAGCACGACGCGCGCGCCGAGCGTCTGCCGCCACATCGACGCCACCGCGAGCGCGAGTTTGCGGTGCACGGTCGAGGTGTTGTAGCGCAGCTCCAGCACGACCGGCTCTTCGCGGCCGTATCCCGCCGCCGCGTAGCGTTCGCGCGCGGCGGCTTCGCGCCGTTCGCGCGGCCAGCGCGCGGCGTCGACCGCGGGCACGGCATGATCGCGCGCGCCCGGCGGCACGACGCTCCAGGCCGGCAGCTCGCCCAGGCCGGTCACGTGGCGCGTCAGGATCTCGCGGTCGAGCGCGAGCACGAGCGCCTCGCGCAGCGCCGCATTGCCGCGCAGCGGTGGCCGCGTCAGATTGAGTCCGAGCCAGAAGCTGCCGAGATACGGACTGATGTTCAGCGCATCGCCGAATTCCGCGCGCAGCGCCGCGAGCGGCTTCGGCGGCACGGTCTCGGTGATATGCAGATCGCCGGCCTGGAAGCGTTTGAGTTCGCTCGCGGCGTCTTCGGTCACGGCAAAGCGCACGCGCTCGATCGCGACGCCGCCGGCTGCGTGAAAGCGCGCGTTGCGTTCGAGTTCGATCGTCGCCTGCGGCGTCCACGCCCGCAGCACGTAGGCGCCGTTGCCGACGAGATGGCCCGGCCTCGTGTGCTGCGCGCCGAACTGCGCGAGCGCCGGCAGATAGACCGGAAACGCGATCGGCAGCAGCAGGCGGTCGGTCAGTGCGACGGGTTCGTCGAGCACGATGCGCAGCGTGCGCGCATCGACCGCGCTGACGCCGAGCGTCTCGGGCGGCGCGCTGCCGGCACCGACCGCGCGCGCGTTTGCGATCGGCCGCAGCAGCGTCGCCATCGGCGCGGCGGTCTGCGGCGCGAGCGCACGGCGGAAACTCGCGACGAACTGCGTGGCGTCGAGCGGCTCGCCGTTGGACCAGCGCAGTCCGTCGCGCAGACGGAATTCCCAGGTCAGGCCGTCGTCGGATCGCGTCCACGACTCGGCCGCGCCGGCGATCACGTTGCCCGCGGCATCCTCCGTCACGAGACCTTCGTAGAGGTCGCGCACGATGTTGCCGCACGCGACTTCCTGGCAGCGGTGCGGATCGAGCGTCGACGGCTCGGGACCGTTGCCGCGCACGAGCACCTGCGCCGCCGCCGCCGCGGGCAGCAGTAGCGCCGACAGCAGATAACGGGCAAGGTGCGCGACGGGCATGAGGCGCGAGTCTTCCGCGATCGACCGGCTCGGCGCAAGCCGCGTTCGCTTCGGCGCAGACGCGCGCCTGTCGGATCCGACCCCCTTTTGATCGCCGCCGCCGCCCCAACGTCGCGCATCCCTCCTGCCAGCGAGCCCCCGTATGTCCGGTCCCAGTGCGGTCAAGGAAGTCCCGATCACGCGGCGCGAGCAGCTTGTCGACTACATCGCTTCGGGCGCACGTCCGAAAGACGAGTGGCGCATCGGCACCGAGCACGAGAAGTTCGGCTTCCGTCTCGACGACCTGCGGCCGCCGACCTATGACGGCGATCGCGGCATCCGCGCACTGCTCGAAGGTCTGCAGCGCTTCGACTGGCAGCCCGTGTTCGAGAAGGACCATCTGATCGCGCTGACGCGCGGCCTCGGTTCGATCACGCTGGAACCGGCGGGGCAGCTCGAACTCTCCGGCGCGCCGCTTGAGAACGTGCACGAGACCTGCTGCGAAGTCACTACGCATCTGCGCGAGGTCAAGACCGTCGCCGACGAACTCGGCCTCGGCTTTCTCGGCATGGGCTTCCAGCCGAAGTGGCGGCGCGACGAGATGCCGTGGATGCCCAAGGGCCGCTACGCGATCATGCAGCGCTATATGCCGCTCAAGGGCGGTCTCGGCCTCGACATGATGACGCGCACCTGCACGGTGCAGGTCAATCTCGATTTCGGTTCCGAAGCGCAGATGGCGAAGATGTTCCGCGTCTCGCTCGCGCTGCAGCCGATCGCGACCGCGCTGTTCGCCGACTCGCCGTTCACCGAGGGCAAGCCGAACGGCTTCCTGAGCTTCCGTTCGAACGTCTGGACCGATACGGATCCCGACCGCACCGGCATGCTCGACTTCGTGTTCGAGGACGGCTTCGGCTACGAGCGCTACGTCGACTACCTGCTCGATGTGCCGATGTACTTCAGCTATCGCGACGGCCGCTACATCGATCTCGCCGGCCGCTCGTTCCGGAAGTTCCTCGACGGCAAGCTCGACGAACTGCCGGGTGCGACGCCGACGCTGAAGGACTGGGCCGATCACATGACGACCGCGTTTCCGGAAGTGCGCCTCAAGAAATATCTCGAGATGCGCGGCGCCGACGGTGGTCCGTGGAACCGGCTCTGCGCGCTGCCGGCATTCTGGGTCGGCCTGCTCTACGACGACGCTGCACTCGACGCGGCCTGGGATCTCGTCAAGGACTTCAGCCTCGCCGAACGTCACGCGCTGCGCGACGGCGTGCCGCGCCACGGCCTCAAGCTGCCGTTTCGCGGCGCAACGGTGCGCGAACTCGCGCTCGAAGCGCTGAAGATCGCCGGCCACGGCCTCGCGCGCCGCAACTGCCTGAATGCAACCGGCGCGAGCGAAGCCGTGTTCATCGAACCGCTGGTCGAGTTCGCCCATGCGAACCAGACACCGGCCGAGCGCAAGCTCGAACTGTTCCACGGGCCGTGGAACGGCAGTGTTGACCCGGTATTCCGCGAATTTGCCTATTAAACAAATAAACAAGAGACGCGCCGCCGGGCCGCCGCCGCGACACGCCCGGCAGCAGTCGCCGGCGACCCGCCGGGCCGCTGCGCCGGTCAGTTCATCCCTGTCGCGAAAATCGTGTCGCCGGTGAAGCGCACGAGCGCGAAATCCCAGTCGCCCGCGTCGAGTTCGACGTTCGCGCCCAGGTAGAGCCGTCCGGCGTCGTAGCTCAGGTCCGCGTTGAGCACGCTGCGCTGGATACCGCCGATCGCCGGCACCGTCATGGCGACGCGCGATCCGGTTGCCGTGTCACCCCAGTTCGCATCGTAGTTGCCGAGCGCATCCACCCGCGCGACGACGACCGTGTATTTGCCGCTGGTGTCGTAAATGCCGAAGCTCGCGAGATAAAGGCGGTCGCCGCCCGGTACCGCATACAGGCTCGGAAAGCCGTTCGAGCTGCGCGCGGGATAGCCGAAGTCGATCATTCGCGGCGTGCCGGCGACGAGCTGTCCGTCGAGTCCGACGGCGAGGAGATAGATTCGTGCCAGCTCGCCCGCTGCGGTCGCGCGGCCTGTGATGACGATGCGCGTCTGGCCGTTCTGGCGCACGGTCGTGATGTCGTTGCAGGCCGACTCGGCCGCGATGCCGTTGAGGGACAGCTGGTCGACGTACATGCCGGTGCCGTTGAAGCTCGTCAGCAACGTGCCGCTGCGCGCGACATAGGCAATACCGAAGCGCAGATCGGTCGAACCGGCGAGATTGCCGACACGGCTGCAGATCGCATAGTTCTCGCCGACCGGCGTGATCGCAAAGACATCGTCGCGCTGGTTCACATCGAACGCGAGCGTGCGGATGCCGCCGAAATTGACGTCGAGCCCGGTGCCGCCGGCGACGAGGCGGGTCATGAAACCGTCGATGTCGGACTCGGCTGCGCCATTGGGTCCGAGATATCCCCCGAGCACGAGGCGCCCGGCGAAATCCACATAGGCCGTGCCCGGGTAGTAGGTCGTGCCGGCGGCGCCGATATCGAGCGGCGGCGACAGCTCGGTGCCGTCCAGCGCAAAGTGCCAGACGCGCATCTGCTGCAGGTTCGGCGCGCGGCCGATCACATAAAAACTGCCGTCCGGCGCAATCGCCGCGGCCGTGTCGACGCTCGACACCGCGCCCGTGACCGGAATCGCATAGCGGCCGTTCGGCGCTACCGACGTGTCGGCGGTACCGTCCGCCTTGCGCACGGCGACCGCGATCTGACGCGCACCGCCGGTCGTCGCCGCGCCGATCGCGACGAGGCGTCCGTCGGCGAGGGCGCGGATCCGCAGCAAGGCATCGTAGTTGCTGCCGCCGAGATTGAACGGCACGCGCACGCGGCCGGCCTCGGGCCCGCCCCAGGTCGTGTCGACCGAACCGTTGATATTCGCACCGGCCGGCACGGCGACGCCCGCAGCGACCGCGACGAGCAGCACCAGTAGAGACTTGAACATGGAAACCCCCAAGGTTGGCGGCCGACTTCCTGCCGGCCCGGCCTGGAAATACGCAATTCCGGGTCGAACCGTGAAAACGCCGGCTGATGGAGGCGCCGGGCTCGCCGTCGCGGCGGGCCGGGGCGATGAGCGCTTTGATCGCGATTCCGTGCGTGAGCAGACCAGGACGGCAGCGCCGGATCACCCGATCCCGCGCGGCGACCGCGCCCGCTCATCACGTTTCCTGGGGGAATCCATGACCATTCGTCGTTTCCGCGCCGCGACGGCGCTCGTGCTGTTCGTTGCCACGCTGCCGCTGCAGGCGCAGACCGATGCGGTCGAAGGCACGCTGCCCGACAAGATCTTCCGCCACAAGATCGAAGGCCGGCCGGTGAGCGGCCAGTTCGCGATCAACGGTTTTCCGATGCCGTTTCCGGCCGGCTCGTTCGCCAACAGCGCGCATCAGGCGTCGCCGGCGGTCTATGGCGGCATATTTTATTTTCCGCCGTCGACGGTGCAGTCCAACGTCAACGGCCTCGGCCTCGTCGTGCTGAACACGCAGCTGTTCCACCAGGGCACGTCGACGAATGCGCTCGCCAACCCGAATGCGGCGAGCATCCAGATGACGAACGTCTATCTGCAGCTGTATTCGGCGACGGTGTCCGGCATTCCGGTGCCGCTCGGCAACGACTGCATCTTCGGGCCGATCCTGTTCAGCGCGCAGGGCACGTGGAACGCCGCTGCCGCGACGATGAACGGCAGCGGCATCACGATTCCGCCGGTACCCTCGACGGCCTGCAGCGGTTATGCGACCACGCTGAACAACTCGATCGCCGGCAGCAACAACTCCGTCTCGATCACGATTACGCTCTGACGCGGCTCATGCCGCGACGGCGCCGCGCTCCGGCTCACGGCGCCATCGCGCGGCGTGCGCGTTCGCGCTTCGCGGCCGAGTTCTCCGGCAGCGAAGCGTCGCGTTCGAGTGCGTCCCAGATCGCGATCGCGCGCGCGTAGGCGGCGTTCGCGCGCGTTGCGTCGCGCGGCGCGGCGCTCCAGGCGCCGCCGAGCGAGACATAGGCGTCGGCGAGATCCTCGTCGTAGCCGACGACGCTTTTCGCGTCGACGAGCGCGGCGAGCTGCTGCGTTGCGTCGGACAGCGTCGAACGCGCCGCCGCGATGCGGCCGGCGCCCGCTTCGGCGCGGCCGATGTGATGCAGCGACAGCGCGACGCCGGCGGCATAGCCCGCCGACAGCGACGCGAGTTCCCGCTGTATCGCGAGCGCCTTGCGGTGCGCGTCGATCGCCTCGGCATAGGCGTGGGCCGCCGCACGCTGCTCGCCGAGCCGCCGGTAGGCGAGCGACAGGTTGTAGCGGATCTCCGCGCTGTCCGGCGCGTCGCGCAGGCGCGCCTCGTTGACCTCGATCTGGCGCCGGACGATCGGCAGCGCTTCGGCGTGACGGCCCGCCTTGACGAGCTGGCGCGCGGCCCAGCCTGTCGTCGAGGTCACGCCTTCGCGCATCGAGTCGTTGGCCGGATCGCGCGCGAGCAGCGCTTCCATGTGGCGCAGCGATGCGAGCGCCGATTCGACCGACGCGTCGAGCTTGCCCTGCGCGTCCTGCACCTGCACGAGACGCACGAGCACGACGCCGATCTCGCGCTGGCGGTAGGTATCGTTCGTATCGCCGGCGACGAGTTCGCGGATGCGCCGCAGCGCATCGAGCAGCGCGGCTTCCGCGCGGACCATGTCGCCGCGGCCCGCCCAGTACGCGCCTTCGCGCTGCTGGCTCGTGTAGACCGCGTAGCGCAGCCGCTTGCTGTCGGGATCGCGTGCGAGCGCGGCGGCGCGCAGCCCGGCCGCTTTCAACTGCTGCTCGCGCGAACCTTCCGGATCGGGCTTGCCGTCGTCGCCGCGCGTGCCGATCAGTTCGCTGTACAGATCGAGACCGTCGGCGTATTCGAGCAGCACGTCGAGGTCGTCCGGCCGTTCCGCCTGCAGCGCCGCGAACGCGCGCAGCGAGGCCTGCGTGTGTTTGCGCGCGTCGTCGAGCGCGGTGTTCTGGTAGCTCAGGTAGGCGCGCCGCATCCACAGGCGCGCACGCAGCGCACGCGTCGCCGCGCCGTTGTCGCGCGCTTCGGTCCGCGCGAGCGCGGCGTCGGCCTGGTCGTAGCTCTTCGCCGCGCCGGCGAAGTCGCCGAGGTTGGAACCGTAAGGATTGCCCTGCAGATCGCCGACCTTGAGATAGCCCGCGGCGATGTCGCGCCAGAGTTCGGCGTCGTCGCCGGCGTCGGCGCGCAGGCGTTCGAGGTAGTCGATGCCGTCGCGCACGAGGCGTTCCTGCATCGGCAGCGAGCCCGCGAGCTTCTGGATGCCCTCGTGATAGTCGAACAGCAGATTGTTCGCGAAGCGCCGGACATCGGCGAATCGCTGCTGCGCGCGCTCGCGTTCGTGCACGGCGACGCGCGCCTGCCAGAGCGCCGTGGCGCTGGCCGCGAGCAGCGCGACCGCCGCGCTGGCCGCGATGAGCACGGCCGCGCGGTTGCGCGCGGCGAACTTGCGCGCGAGATAGGCGAAGGTCTGCGGCCGCGCCGAGACCGGCCGGCCGGCGAGCCAGGCGCGCAGGTCGTCGGCGAGTTCGCGCACCGAGCCGTAGCGGCGTGCCGGTTCGCGTTCGATCGCGGTCAGCACGATGTTGTCGAGATCGCCGCGCAGATCGGACGCGCGCAGGCCGTTGTCGCCGCCGGACTGCTGGCTCGGCCGCGGTGCGTCGCGCGTGGTGATCGCGCGCAGCAGCTCGCGTTCGGTATCGCCGGACTTGCGGAACGGATGGCGCCCGCTCAGCGTTTCGTAGAGCACGAGGCCGAGCGCGTAGACGTCGGTCGCCGTCGTGACGGCTTCGCCGCGCAGTTGCTCCGGCGCCGCATAGGCCGGCGTCAACGCCGCGCCGCTTTCGCGCGTCACGGTCGACTCGCCGGTGTCGAGCAGCGCCGCGATGCCGAAGTCGAGCAGCCGCGGCACCTCGTTCGCGTCGACGAGCAGGTTGCCCGGCTTGATGTCGCGGTGCACGAGCAGGCGGCGATGCGCGTGCTCCACCGCGTCGCAGACGAGCAGGAACTGCGCGATGCGGCGGCGCAGATCGGGCCGCTCCTCGGCGAGCCAGCGATCCCAGGTGCGGCCTTCGACGTACTCGAGCACGAGGTAGGGCGTGCCGTCCGGCGTGCTGCCGGCGTCGAACAGCCGCGCGATGTGCGCGTGATGCAGGCTCGCGAGAATTCCGCGTTCGCGCGCGAAGCGGCGCAGGCTCGCCGGATCGTGGCCGCGCAGCAGCTTGATCGCGACGATCTGGTCGAAGTCGTCGGCGCGCCGCGCGCGATAGACGCTGCTCGAACCGCCGCTGCCGATGAGGTCCTCGAGCACGAATCCGCCGATGCGCCGGCCTCGCCAGCCGTCGGCGCTCTCGTCGGCCGCTTCGGCGAGTGCCGCGAACGCCGACGGCGGCAGGCGCTCGGGCAGTTGGCCGTCATGCGCGAGCAGGCTCTGCGCCTCGGCCAGCAGAGCCGCGTCGTCGCCGCAGGCGGCCCGCAGCGCGGCGGCGCGTTCGGCCGGTGCGCGCTCCAGCACGTCGGCGAGCACGTCCTGCAGGCGTTGCCAGCGTTCCGGCGTCAGCGGCGCGCTCATCCGGCCAGCTCGCGCGCGAGCCACAGGCGGGCCATGGTCCAGTCGCGGCGCACGGTCGCCGGCGACACATCGAGCGTGTCGGCGATCTCCTCGATTTCGAGGCCGCCGAAAAATTTGAGTTCGACCACGCGCGCCTGGCGCTCGTCGAGCTGCGCGAGTCCTTCGAGCGCTTCGTGCAATTCGACGACGTCGAGCGCGCCGTCGGCCAGGTCGTCGGCCTGCGACAGGGTTACCGCCACGGCGCCGCCGCCACGTTTCTGCGCGACGCGGTCGCGCGCGTGGTTGACGAGGATGCGCCGCATCATGCTCGCGGCGAGACCGAAGAAATACGCGCGGCCGGACCAGCCGGCGGCCTGCTGCGACACGAGGCGCAGATAGGCCTCGTGCACGAGCGCGGTCGGCTGCAGCGTGTGGCCGGCACGTTCGCGCGCGAGTTCGCGCCGCGCGAGGCGGCGCAGTTCTTCGTAGACGACCGGAAACAGCGCATCGAGCGATGCGGCATCGCCCTCGCGGGCGGCATTGAGCTGCTGCGTGATATCGACGGCGTCGGCCATGCGCCCCTCCCCCTGGACGAGAGTCAAGCAGGATGCCGCGTACAGGTAAAGCGCATTCGCAGGCTGGTGGGCGCGCGGCACACGGGCCGGAACGAGCCCGCGGGCGAACTCCGACGTCGCAGCAGCGGGCGCGGCGGTTCCGGCCGCGCATAACCAATCGTCCTAACGTGCGACGATCGTACGCTTGCCAGTACGAGGCGCCACGGGCTATTCCTGCGGTTCTGCCGTCGCAGGTGCGATCGATGAGCGCGAATCCCGAAACCGTTTCCGGCGATACCCTGCGCCACGTCGAGTTCCCGCGCGCCGACCAGGCGTTGCGCGAAGACGTCAAGCGTCTCGGCGCGCTCGTCGGCGAGATCCTGGCCGACCAGCTCGGCGGCGATTTCCTCGCGCTCGTCGAGCGCGTGCGCGCCGCGGCGATCCGGCGGCGCGAACAGCAGGCGCCGATTGCCGAACTCGCGTCGCTGCTCGCCGCGCCCGCCGACGTCGCGACCGACCTCGCGCGCGCGTTCGCGACCTATTTCCAGGCGATCAACATCGCCGAGCGCGTGCACCGCATCCGTCGCCGCCGCGACTACGAGCGCGCCGGCGCCGCGCCGCAGCCGGGCAGCCTGCGCGACGTCGTGCGCGACCTCGTGCGCGACGGCGTCGAGCCGGCCGAGATCCACGCATTGATTTCGCGACTGCGCATCGAGCCCGTGTTCACGGCGCATCCGACCGAAGCTGTGCGGCGTTCGCTGCTCGACAAGGAGCAGGTGCTCGTCAAATGCCTGATCGCCGACATCGACCGGCAGCGTACGCCGGCCGAACGGCGCGCGGACCAGGAACGCATGCGGCTCGCGCTCAGCGCCGGCTGGCAGACCGCCGATGCCGCGAACGAACGTCCCACGGTGCAGGACGAGATGGACCACGTCAGCTATTTCCTGGCCGACGTGCTCTATCCGATGCTGCCGGTGTTCTATGAAGTGTTCGAAGACGTCCTCGGCGAACTCGGTCCGGTGCCGCCGGTGCCGGCGCTGCTGCGCTTCGGCACCTGGGTCGGCGGCGACATGGACGGCAATCCGAACGTCGGTGCCGACACCGTGCGCGCTGCACTGACCGCGCAGCGCGCGCAGATTCTTGCCGCCTACCGGCGCGAGATCGCGCAGCTCGAGCGCCTGCTGAGCCAGTCGATTTCGCGCGTCAGCGTCGACGAGGCCGTGCTCGCGCGGCTCGCCGACTACCGCGCGCGGCTGCCCAGGGCAGCCGCGAAATTCAAGGCGCGCTACGCCGACATGCCGTATCGGCATTTGCTGAGCCTGATCAGCGCGCGGCTTGCGGCGACCGCGAACGAGCGCGAGGAGAGCTATGCCGATGCCGCCGAATTCCGCGCCGACCTCGCCTTGATCGCGACGAGCCTGCGCGCGCACCGCGGCGAGCACGCGGGCTGGCTCGCGCTGCGCCAGCTGCTGCAGCGCGTCGACACGTTCGGCTTCCATCTCGCGACGCTCGATCTGCGCCAGGAATCCGGCGCGCACGACCTCGCGCTCGCCGCGCTGTTCGCCGACGCGCAGTGGCCGCAGCGCGATGCGGCGCAGCGGCGCGAACGCCTGGCCGCGACGATCGCGTCGGCGACCGTGCCGGAACCCGAAACGGACGCCGCGGCCGGCACGCTGGCCGTGTTCCGCACCGTCGCGCAGGCGCGGCAGCGCTACGGCGACAACGCGATCGGCCCGTACATCATCAGCATGAGCCGCAGCGCAGCCGACGTGCTCGCGGTGCTCGCGCTGGCGCGCGTCGCCGGCTGCGCCGACGGCGAGGGACGCGTTCCGCTCGACGTCGCGCCGTTGTTCGAAACCATCGCCGACCTGCGCGCCGCGCAGGACGTGCTCGAGCAGCTGTTCGCCGATCCGCTGTATCGCGAGCATCTCGCCGCGCGCGGCAATCGCCAGATGGTCATGCTCGGCTATTCCGACAGCGCGAAGGACGGTGGCCTGTTCGCCTCGCGCTGGGCGCTGCAGCGCACGCAGGTGCTGCTGACCGAACTGGCACAGCGCAGCGGCGTGCGCATCGCGTTCTTCCACGGCCGCGGCGGCTCGATCAGCCGCGGCGGCGGCAAGACCGAGCGCGCCGTGATCGCCGCGCCGCGCGGCTCCGTCGACGGCTATCTGCGCCTGACCGAGCAGGGCGAAGTCATCCATCGCAAATACGGCATCCGCGCGCTCGCGCTGCGCAACCTCGAACAGACCACCGGCGCGGTGCTGCGCGCGAGCCTGCGCCCGCGTCCGGCCGAGCCGCGCGAAGCGCAATGGCGCGAGATGGTCGGGCACATGGCCGACGTGTCGCGCGGCCACTATCGCGCGCTCGTGCACGAGGCCGAACGCTTTCCCGACTACTTCCGCGCCGCCACGCCGATCGACGTCATCGAGCGCCTGCGCATGGGCTCGCGTCCGCCGCGGCGCGGCGGCGCCGGCGGCGTCGCCAGCCTGCGCGCGATTCCCTGGGTATTCGCGTGGTCGCAGAACCGCGCCGGTCTGACCGGCTGGTACGGCATCGGCACCGCGCTGGCCGACGCGATCGGCCGCTACGGCATCGACGCGATGCGCGAGATGACGCGCGACTGGCCGTTCTTCGCGACCTTGATCGACGACGCCGAGATGATGCTCGCAAAAAGCGACATGGATATTTTTGCGCGTTATTCGCAGCTCGCCGGCCCGCTGCACGCAGCATTCCACACGCCGATCGTCGCCGAATTCGGCCTGACCCTGGCCGCCGTGCTCGAACTCAAGCAGGCCGGCCATCTGCTCGCCGGCGATCGCCGCCTGCGCCAGTCGATCCGCCTGCGCAACCCTTACGTCGATCCGATCAGCCTGCTGCAGGTCGACCTGCTCGCACGCTGGCGCGCGCAGGACCGTCCGGACGGCGAACTCTTCCTCGCACTCGCCGCCACGGTCAACGGGATCGCGGCGGGAGTGCAGAACACGGGGTGAGGTGCCGGGAATCGGGAATCGCAGCAGCAGGAGCTGCCGCTTCGAATCGGGTGGGAATGGATTGCTTCGCGCTCTACGATTCCCCGTTCCCGTCCCCATTACAACGCGTCGATCGCCTCCAGCACGTCGCGATACGCGCCGGCCTTCTCGGGCTCGCGCACCATCGCCGCGAGGCAGGCCGCGCGGGCGGCGAGTTTCACGGTCTGCAGCAGGTTCTGCTGGTTCGCGTGGTTGATGCGTTCGATCGACGAGGTCAGCGCGTCGCAGGCGGCGCGCACGCCGTAGGCGACGTCGCCGCTGTGTTTCAGCGTCTGTTCGTTGGAGAACTTCACCGCGTCGGTGATCTGGCTGTTGACGGCGGCCATGGCCTTGCGCGCCGCTTCGTGCGGGGCGTTCGGCGATGCCGCATCGGCGCGCATCAGCGGTGCCGTGCCGGCCGCGTCGGACTGCGTGTCGACGGAATAGATCTGGATGACGCCCTGGTTCGCTGCGGCCTGCGCCAGCGCGTTCTGCTGCTGTTGCTGCGAAACCGCGTTCTCGAACAGGATCCCGGTCGAATGCGCGAGGCTCTGGTAGATCGAACCCATCGCGATCGCCGGCGCTTCGGCGACGACCTTGACGTTGGCCTGCGTCACCGCATCGGTGATCTGCGAATTCACGGGAGTCGGGAACGCGGTCACGGCCGCGTCGGTGATCTGGGGATTGACGGTCTCGGGCATGACGGCTCCGTTCGGCTAGGATGTGCAGCGAAGTGGATTCTGCCGCAAACGCGTTGCGGCGCGTCTGCTGCGAAGCGCAGTCGGGCGCCGGCCCCTATCGCCGCGGCCGGGCGTCGCGCGGCGTGCGCTGGCTGTCCGGTCCGGCGACAATCGGCGATCCCCGCCGCGCCGCCCGCCATGTTCGATCTGATCGCGCTCGTCTTCGCCGTCTTCCTGCTGCTGCAGCTCCAGCGCGTGCGCGCGCTGCTGTCGATGACGTTTCCCGAACTGCGCATGCGGCGCATCGCGGCGCCGCGCGTCCCTGAGGCGATGGCCGACCTGTATGCGCAGGCCGCTGCCGAACTCGATCCGCTCGGTTTCGAAGGCCCGGCCTGGTATCTGCTCGACAGCCCCGACGGCAGCGTGCTCGCACAGCCCGTCGCCAGCTGGCGCCAGCGCGAACACGGCGATGTGCTCTGGCTGTTCGCGCCGTCGTCGCCGGCCGTCCCGAACCGGCTCACCGCCGTGTTCATGTGCCGGCTCGCCGACGGGCGCCACTGCATCAGCGAGTCGTTCGATGCCTTTGCCGAAGTCCTGAGCGACGAGCGGATCATCGGGCAGACCATCGGCGGCGCCGATCTCGCCGCGCAATGGCAGGCGCATCGCGCCGCGTGCGCGCGCCACGGCACGGTCGATCCGTCCGGCGCGGATGACGCGGCGCTAGCCTGGCTGGCCGACGCACTGCACGCGCAGCGCGTGGCTTCGCTCGTGCAGCGCCGCAAGGTCTATCGGGACAGCCGCGGCCTGCTGCGTCCGACGCTCGCGTTCGCGTGGCAGATCTATCGTGCGATGGCGCGCCTGCCCAGGCCGCCGGCATCGACGGAGCCGGTGCCTCCGGCGCGGCTCGCGTGGCTGTCGCAGGTGATGCAGCGG
>NZ_DATIGT010000226.1:0-8238 GCF_035481375.1 Tahibacter sp. | reverse complement strand
GCGATCAGGCCGAGGTGCCGGAAGTTCAGCGGGTTCTTGTCGACGTAGCAGCGTACCGCCGCGTCGTCCTGGCGCAGCTGGTTGCGATAGAGGTGCGCCGCGGTCGACAGCGCGCCGGCACCCGGCGACGGTCCGAGCTGCGCGGCGAGCGCGGTGATCCAGTTCAATTCGCTGCGATTGCAGACGTCCGGATGCTTGGCAAGCTGGCTCGCGACCAGCGTCGTGCCGGAACGCGGCAGGCCGACGACGAACACCGGCGTGATCCGTTCGTCGACCGGCAGCGGCAGCGGCACGCGCGCGCGCAGCTGCATCTCGACGAAACGCTGCCAGCCGCGCAGGTCCCAGGGAAACGCCACGCGCGACTGCTGGTTCGCTTTCCGCAGCACCTGTGCGGCGCGAGGATGGTCGCCGAGGTCGTCGAGCGCCTTGCCGAGACCGAACGCCGCGCACAGCGCCGCGGGTTCCTGCAGGTCGGTGCGTCGCTGCGCCTCTTCGAGCAGTTGCAGGTCCGGATCGTCGGTGCGCGAGAATTTGTGCGTGTGCGCGAGCCGCAGCCACGCCGCGGCCTGCTGCGGATCGATTTCGATGGCGAGGCGCAGACGCCGCCGCGCGGAACCGAATCGGCCGAGCGTCAGCGAGATTTCGCCGGTCATCGACAGCAGTTCCGCGTCGCGCGGATTCGCATCGAGCACGGCCTGCGAGATTTCCTCGGCTTCAGCGTTGCGCTGGCATTCCTGCAGGAAGCGCAGCGTGCGCGCATCGCCCATGCGCGTGCGCGAGTGTCGGCGCCACAGCGCGAGCACCGTCTCGCTCGCGGCACCGAGGCGTCCCTGTTCGCGCAGCATGAACGCGAGCGCAAGCGGCGCGTCGGCATGCGTCGGCTCGGCCGCGATGACCTCGCGAAACATCTGCTCGGCCTCGCGCACGTGGCCGCTCAGCCGCAGCGCGATGCCGTAGAGGTAGCGCAGGGTCGTCGACGACGCCCAGCGGTTGAGCCCCGCTTCGATCAGGAGACCCGCGGGCACGGCCTGGTTGCCGCGCAGCAGGTCTTCGGCGCCTTGAATCCAGAGCTGGATGCCGGCCTTGCCGACTTCGAGGCGGCCGAGGAACTGCTGCAGGGCCGGCCCCGTCTGCCCCAGGTTTATGCCGCGCCGGAGATCTGCCATGGCGACGGCATATTGTTCGGAACTCAAACTCATGCGGAATGGACTGCTTGCGACGGCCGCGTACGCGCGCGGCCCGGACGCGCATTATCGTCGCGCGGCCCGGGCGCACAAGCGCGCCCGGTCGCGAATTGGCGGGAATTGGGAAACGGGAATCGTTCGAGCAACGGCAGCGGGCGGTCGCGGCAACCGGGAACAAGAATCCGGGGAGTGGCTAGCAGGCCAACCGCTCCGCCCTTGCGATTCCCGACTCCGATTCCGGCCCTGGCAGGCTGTTGAGAAACAGTCTGCTGGGGCGATGCCGACTTGGATCGCACGAGAGTCGATCGCGCAAGCGATTGATTCTCGGAGAACGCGCGCAAGCTTCGCTTGCGCCGTTCGATTGAGAAACGGGCAAACGCCCGTTTCTCGACATCCTGCTAGGGCACGAACTCCTGCACGTTCGTCGACGCCGCGGTCGTTGCGGCGACGCCGACCGGCAGCGCGTGGTAGTTGTTCGTGAGCCAGCGTCCGAGCTGGCTCGCGTAGCGCGGGTTGCCGAGCACGGCGCTCTGCCCGCCCGGAATGATTTCGCTCGCGCCGATCTCGGCCGTCATCTCGCCGACGAAGCGCCGCGCCGGGCCGCTCGAGAACATGAATTCGTTGACGCCGTTCGCGCGCGCGTTGTGGCTGGACGCGTCGACCGCGTCGAAGCCGCCCGCGCGCGGCACACCCGGCAGCGCGGCGGAATAGTTCACAAATCCATAAGGATTGTTGCCCGGCAGATTGAAGCTCGACCCCAGCGGGTGCGCAAACAGAATGCGGTGCAGCTTGCCCCAGCGGTAGTCGGCGAGATTCGTCGAACCGCCGAACGCGGCGGCGAAATCGGCGCTCGCAAAACGCGCGAGGCCGTCCTGCATGCTCTTGAGCAGCACGTAGTCGCGCGCGTCCTCGGGCGTCGGCGGCGTGCCGGCCGCGGCCGGCGGCACGAAGAAGCTCAGACCCGAGGCGCCCTTGCCCTTGAGCACCGGGAAGCTGTCGAGCAGGAACTTGAGACCGGCATAGCCGTCGGAGCCGCCCGGCAGCGCCGAGCCGAGGCCGACCTTGGTCACGGTCGCGTCGATAGTGCTGCGGATCGCCTGCGAGCGCCAGATCGCGAACAGGCTCGCCGCCACGCTCGCATCGATCTCGGCGGCGCCCGGTGCCGGCAGCGCGCCGGGGTTGTCGCCCGGATCGAAGCCTTCGGGAATACCGGTCGGCGTGCTGAAGTCCCAGTTCTGGATGCGCGTGACCGCCGCGGCGACGTTCGCGTCGGCGGCAAGCGCCGCGAGCGGCGCCCAGGCGCCCGCCGCCTTCGCGCGATTCAGCGCGTTGACGAGATGCGGCGACACGAGCTCGGCGTCCATGAGCCGGTTGTTCGCCTGCAGCGCCTTCATGTCGGCGACGGTCAACTTGCGACCGCTCGCGACGAGCGCGGCAAGCTCGCGGTCGATGCGTCCCTGCCGGTAGGCGGAATATTTGAAATTCAGGTAGTAGAGGCCCCCGCCGGGACGCACCTGGTTCAGCGGGTTGTTGTCGAGCGTCGTGCCGACCGGGTCGTTGTTGGCGTTCGCGAACCAGCCCTTGGCCGGATTGACGACCTGCGGCATTTCGGCAGCCGGCAGCACGTCGAACGGCACGGCCTGATTCGGCTGGCGCGTGGACAGCGCGAGCCAGTCGTGCTTGAGCCCGCCGCCGCCGTCGCGGATCAGCCACGGCGGGCGGTTGCCGTCCGGCGCGTTCATGGTCTGGAGGTCCGTGCGCAGCGGCAGTTCGGCGCTCGTGAAATACGCGATGTTGCCGTCGACATCGGCATAGGCGAAGTTCTGCGAGCCGACGTCGAAGTATGTGAGTGCCTGCTGGAACTCGGCGAGATTCTGCGCGCGGTTGATGCGGCGGAACGATTCGAGTTCGCCGGTCGCGCCCCAGCCGGTATAGGCGACCGACAGTCCCGACGCACCGCTGATCTGCACGACCGGACCGCGGTTGCGCCGCGGCACGACGACGGTGACCGCGCCGTTGGTGTAGCCGATCGTGTTGTCGCGCGCGAGATTGTTGGCCGTGCCGTCGCCGACTTTGTTCACATAGAAATTCTGGAACACCCACTCGACCGGCTCTTCCACGGTGCCGTGCACGGTCGCATACGGCAGGCCGTAGCTGTTGACGCGGAAGGTTTCCTGGAACACGTCGGTGACGTCGAGCGGATTCGTCGTCGTGCCCCAGCAGAGCTTGTCGTTGCAGCCCTGGATCACGCCGGGCGCGCCCGCGACGGTGACGCCGGTGACGTTGATCGCCGGACTCGCCGCGTTGAGGTGCTGCTCGACAAATACCGACGGCAGCGCGAGGCTCAGGTGCGGGTCGTTCGACAGAATGGGCTTGCCCGAGAGCGTCAGCGCGCCCGACAGCACCCATTCGTTCGAACCCGCGCGATTCTCGCGCGGCTGCAGGTGCGGCCCGATCAGCGGATGGTCGGCGATCTTGTCGCGATAGGCGCGCGCGAGGTCGAGCGTCGTCGCATCGATCGCGGGGACGGCCAACGACTTCAGCGCCTCGGGCGCGTCGCCCGGGCTCGCCGGCGCGATCGTCACGCGATTGTCCGGCGGCGCCAGGCGATGCGTATCGCCGAAGTACAGTGCGGTGCCGTCGAAATTGCCGGCGCGGCCGGCCTGCTGGTAGGCGCCGAGTTCGAGCGTGCTCTGGATGTCGAGATCGAACGAGAGCTGGAACGCGAGGGCCTTGCCGATCACGATGCTGTCGACCGGCGACCATGGATCGACCTGGCTGATCTCGAGCGCGCCGTATTCCGGCGGCAGGCTCGCGGTGGTCCGCAGCCAGTAGTTCACGCCGTCCGCGTAGGCCTTGAGCCAGCCGCGCGTGTCGTCGCTCGCCGCCTGCCAGGTCGCCCAGGCGGCGCGGCGCAGACCAAGCGTGCGCGTCTGCACGTCGTTGGCGAGCGCGGGCTGGCCGACGAGTTCGGCGACCGTGCCGCTCGCGCCGCGGCGGCTGAAGTCCATCTGGAAGAAGCGGTCGCGCGCATGCGCATAGCCCTGCAGGAACGCCAGGTCGTGCTCGTTCTGCGCCTTGATCAGCGGAATGCCTTCGGCGTCGGTCGCGATGCTCGCGGCGGCGCGCAGTTCGGGGATCTTGATCGGCTCGGCGAGCGCGGCACCCGGCAACGCCGCGGCGACGGCAAGCGCGAGAACGCGGCGGCAAGTGCGCTGCAGACGGGTCTGAGGCATGTCGTTTTCTCCCAGGGATGAGCCGCGGTCGCGGGTGCTGCGGCGAATCCCGAGCGTATACGTCTGTGACGGGCGTCGCATTCGGCGCTGCAACACGAACGTTTGAATGGCGCCGCGTCGGCGCCGTGGGCCGGCCGCGTGTCAAGCCTTGCCCCTGCCCGGCCCTGCGCTTACGCTGCGCCGCCGGGCCTCGATCGACATGACCGCACGTTTCGTCCATCTGCATGTCCACAGCGAATACTCGCTGATCGACTCGACCATCCGCATCGGCTCGCTGATGAAAGCCTGCGCGAAGGCGGACATGCCGGCGCTCGCGCTGACCGACCAGGTCAATCTGTTCGCCCTCGTGAAGTTCTACAAGGAAGCCGAGAAAACCGGGGTCAAGCCGATCGCGGGCGCGGATCTCTGGATCGCGAACCCGGCCGACCGCAACAAGCCGACCCGGATCACCGTGCTGTGCCGCAACCGCACGGGCTATCTCAATCTGTCGCGCCTGCTGTCGCGCGCCTACATCGAAGGCCAGCACGGCGATTTCGCGCAGGTCGACCCGGCCTGGATGCGCGACCACAGCGAAGGACTCATCGCGCTGCTCGGCCGCGACAGCGATGTCGGCCATCTGCTGCTCGCCGGCAACGGCGAACTCGCCGCAACGCGCGGCGGCCAGTGGCTCGCGCTGTTCGGCGAGGACCTGTACGTCGAGATCTGCCGCGTCGGCCATCCGCAGGAGGCCGTGTTCAACGATGCGGCGCTGCGCCTCGCGGCCGCGCTGGCCTGCCCGGTCGTCGCGACCAACGACGTGCGCTTCCTGCTGCCCGGCGACTTCGCCGCGCACGAGGCGCGCGTGTGCATCCACCAGGGCCGCGTGCTGGCCGATCCGAAGCGGCCGCGCGACTACACGCAGGAACAGTACCTGAAGTCGCCCGGGCAGATGGCGGAGCTGTTCGCCGACCTGCCCGAAGCGCTGCAGAACAGCGTCGAGATTGCAAAACGCTGCAATCTGGAATTGTCCTTCGGCACGTACTATCTGCCGGCGTTCCCGGTTCCGCCGGAACACACGCTCGACAGCTTCATCCGCGAGCAGGCGCGGCGCGGCCTCGCCGCGCGCCTGGCCAAGCACGGACCAGCGCCGGACAAGACCGTCGAGGACTACGAGCAGCGCCTGGAGATCGAAGTCGACGTCATCGTGAAGATGGGCTTTCCGGGCTACTTCCTGATCGTCGCCGACTTCATCAACTGGGCCAAACAGAACGACATTCCGGTCGGACCGGGCCGCGGTTCGGGCGCGGGTTCGCTCGTCGCCTATTCGCTGGGCATCACCGATCTCGATCCGCTGCCCTACGACCTGCTGTTCGAGCGTTTCCTCAATCCCGAACGCGTGTCCATGCCCGACTTCGACGTCGACTTCTGCATGGACGGACGCGACCGCGTCATCGACTACGTCGCGCAGGCCTACGGCCGCGACCACGTCAGCCAGATCATCACCTACGGCACGATGGCCGCGAAGGCGGCCGTGCGCGACTGCGGCCGCGTGCTCGGCCATCCTTACGGCTTCGTCGACGGCATCGCGAAGCTGATCCCGATGACGCTCGGCATCAGCCTGGACGACGCGCTCGGCGAATCCGACGCGGCGCGCAAGGATCCCTCGCTGGCCTCGGCCGAGCTGATCCAGCGCTATCACGCCGAGGAAGAGGTCAAGGCGCTGCTCGATCTCGCGCGCGAACTCGAAGACCTCACGCGCAACGCCGGCAAGCACGCCGGCGGCGTCGTCATCGCGCCGTCGCAGCTGACCGACTTCGCGCCGCTGTACTGCGAAGCCGGCGGCGCCGGCGTCGTCACGCAGTTCGACAAGGACGACGTCGAATCGGTCGGCCTGGTCAAGTTCGACTTCCTCGGCCTGCGCACGCTGACCATCATCGACTGGGCGCTGAAGGCGATCAACGCGCGGCGCGCGCGCAAGGGCGAGGCGCCGATCGACATCGCCGCGCTGCCGCTCGACGACGTCGAGTCGTACAAGCTGTTCGCGCGCGGCGACACGGTCGCGGTGTTCCAGTTCGAATCGCGCGGCATGCGCGAGCTGCTCAAGCGCGCCAAGCCCGACCGCTTCGAGGACATCATCGCGCTCGCCGCGCTGTTCCGCCCCGGCCCGCTGGGCTCGGGGATGGACCGCGACTGGGTCGACCGCAAGCACGGCAACGCCGCCGTGACCTACCCGCATCCGTCGCTGGAACCCGTGCTCGCGCCGACCTACGGCGTCATCGTGTACCAGGAACAAGTGATGCAGATCGCGCAGGTGCTCGCCGGCTACTCGCTCGGCGGCGCCGACCTGCTGCGCCGCGCGATGGGCAAGAAGAAGCCCGAGGAGATGGCGAAGGAGCGCACGAAGTTCGAGGCCGGCGCGGCGGCGAACAACGTCGATCCGCAGCTCGCGAGCTCGATCTTCGATCTCATGGAGAAGTTCGCCGAGTACGGCTTCAACAAGTCGCACTCGGCCGCCTATGCGCTGGTCGCCTACCAGACCGCGTGGCTGAAGGTGCACTACCCGGCCGAGTTCATGGCTGCGGTCATGTCCTCGGACATGGACAACACGGACAAAGTCGTCAATTTCCTCGACGAAGCGCACGCGATGCGGATCCGCGTGCTGCCGCCGCACGTCAATGAATCCGAATACATGTTCGAGGCGCACGACGACGGCGCGATCCGCTACGGCATCGGAGCGATCAAGGGCGTCGGCCATGGCGCCTGCGAGAGCATCGTCGCCGAGCGCCGCAGCGGCGGACCGTACAAGGACCTGTTCGATTTCTGTCAGCGCGTCGATCCGCAGAAGCTCAACAAGCGCGTGCTCGAGGCGCTGATCAACGCGGGCGCGCTCGACGGCCTCGGCGGCAAGAACCGCGCGACGCTGATGGCGCATCTGCCCGAAGCGACCAAGGCCGCCGAGCAGTCGCTCAAGGACCGCCAGAGCGGACAGGTCGACATCTTCGGCGCGAGCTTCGGCACGCCGGTGCTCGTGCAGATGCCGCCCGATGTGGACGAATGGCCGCTGGAACAGCGCCTGGCCGGCGAACGCGAAACGCTCGGGCACTATCTGTCGGGCCATCCGACCGATGCCTGGAAGCCGCTGCTGCTGCAGCTCGGCACCTGCGAGCTCGGCCAGATCGAAACGAAGTTCCAGCCGCCGAAATTCAAGAAGAAGGACGGCGACGACGGCGACAACCGCTTCCGCCGCGGGCCCGACACGCCGTGGACGATCGCGGGACAGGTCGTCGCGCTGCGCAAGCGCGGCGATTCCATGGCCTTCGTGACGATCGAGGACTGGAGCGGCCGCATCGAGGCCAGCTTCTTCCGCGACGCCTACACCGAGTACGGCCATCTGCTCGCGCGCGACGCAATGCTCGTGATCGAAGGCGGCCTGTCGTTCGACGACTTCTCCAATGCCAACCAGCTGCGGGCGCGCAGCGTGCTGACGCTGGATCAAGCCTGCGAGCGCTTCGCGCGCGGGCTGCATGTCGCGGTCAAGGCGCCGGCATCGGGCTACATCGATCAGCTCAAGGCAGCGCTGCTCGGCTATCGCGGCGGGTCGACGCCGCTGCGCATCGAATACACGAACGCGCGCGGCGGCGGCTGCAAGCTCGACGCCTCGGCCGAGTGGCGCGTGCGCGCCGGACCGACCCTGCTGCGCGCGCTGCGCCAGCTACCGGGCACGGCCGATGTCAATCTCGTGCTCGCGCGCGCGCAGCCGGCCGGCAACGGCGGCGATTGACGGTGCCGCGGAACCGTCGCGCCCGTCAGTCCCAGCTCCGTCATCCGAGCCGCTATAC
>NZ_DATIGT010000225.1:0-12499 GCF_035481375.1 Tahibacter sp. | reverse complement strand
TTCCTGACTCCTCCTGCTCATTCCTGCCCCGATGCCGCAGCCCCAACCGCCCGAGGCAATCGTCGAGAAGGTCCGGCTCATCTGCCTCGATCTGCCCGACGTCGTCGAGGAAGCGGCCTGGACCGGTACGCGCTGGTGCATCCGCACGAAGAACTTCGCGCACGTCGTCATGATCGACGGCGGCTGGCCGCCGGCCTACGCACAAGCCGCCGCCAATGACGGTCCAGCCTGCGTGCTGACGTTCCGCACGCCGCAGCCCGCCGCCGACACGCCGCGCTTCGCCCGGCCGCCGTTCTTCCTGCCGGTCTGGTGGCGCGACATCGTCGGCATCATGCTGACGCCCGACAGCGACTGGGATGCGATCGAACCGCTGCTCGTCGCGAGCTACTGCACGCTCGCGCCGAAGGCGCTCGCGGCACGCGTCGCGGCGCAACGGCAGTAGCGGGACGCGAGTGGCGAGTGGCGAGAGACGAGAAGCGCGTGCGCGTGGTGCATCCTCTCTTTTCTCACTCCTCCACACGCTTTGCCCCACTCCACCCGCCCATCGCTCAGTCCTCGCCGGCCCGCGTCGTCACGGCCTCGATCCAATAGCCGTCGGGATCGATGACGAAGGCCGCGTAGTAGTTCGGACCGTAGTGCGGACGCAGGCCCGGCGCACCCTGGTCGCTGCCGCCGCGCGCGAGCGCCTGCGCGTGGAAGCGATCGACCGCATGCCGCGACGGTGCGGCGAACGCGAGATGAAAGCCCGACGGTGAGATCCGCACGAGCTCGCGCTGCTTGACCGCGAAAAACTCGTCGTCGTCGTGAAGGCCGTAGCCGGCGCCGCTGTCGCTCGTCCAGACGCGGCGATAGCCGAGCGCCGGCATGACTGCGTCGTAGAACGCGGTCGAACGCGCAAGATCGGCAACGGCAAACGAGATGTGGTGCAGCATGGCGGCTCCCGGATCAGTCCGTGTCGTCGCAGGCTACGGCGTCGTGCGGGCGGATTCGGTCCTGATTGCGGCGGGAATGAGGGAGCGGGAATCGTCCAAGCGGAGCGTGGCGCGCCGAACGTGCCGGCCCGGGCTGTCGGATTTCAGAACCGGCGGTTCGCTGAGACGCCCCCGGTCAAAGCGAGGTTTTCGCAGCATCGCGCCCTGACGATTCCCGATTCCCAATTCCCCGCGCGTCAGCGCCGCCACTCGATGCCGGCGAACACCGAACGGCCGTCGCCCGGCAGGAACTGACGTGCATCCAGTCCGCGCGCGTCGGCGATCACGCCTGTCGTCGCGGCATAGCGGCGGTCGCCGAGGTTACGGCCGTCGACGAACCAGCGCCAGTGATCGGCCGCACTGCCGCCGATGCGCAGACCGGCGATCGCGTAGGACGGCGCCGCGAAGGTGTTGGCATGGTCGATGTAGCTGCGCTGCGGCGACCATTCGACATTCGGAGCAATGTATACAGGACCGATGCGCCAGCGCAGTTCCGCGCGCAGCAGCTGCGGCGCGATGCCGGCCAGGCGGTTGTCGCCGAATACGCGATCACCGTCGAAACGGAAGTCGTTCCACAGATAGGCCGCGCGCAGCTCCAGCGCGTCGCCGAGCTGCCAGCCCGCGCCGAACTCCAGGCCCTGATGGCGCGTGCGCTGCGCATTGACCGTGCCGCGCGGATTGCCGTCGGCGTCGGTCAGCGACAGCAGTTCGTCGCGCAGGTCGGCGCGGTACAGCGTCGCGTCGAGCGTGAGCCGCTCGCGCTCGACGCGCAGGCCGACCTCCGCACTCGTCGCGGTCTGCGCATCGACGAGCGTGACCTGCGGTCCGCCGGCGAGCTCGCCGAAGCTCGGCGGCTCGTAGCTGCGGCTGACGTTGCCGAACAGCGTGATTCCCGCTGTCGCGTCATAGCGCAGACCGAGCTTCGGGCTCAGGCCGGAATACGTGCGCGCGTAGCTTTCGTCGCGCGCATTGGTGATGACCCTGTCGTCGGCTTTGCGGCGGTTGCGCGAACCCTGCAGGCCGAGCACGAGCGTCGCGCGTTCGGTCATCGCGTACTGCTGTTCGACGAAGGCCGACACGCGCGTGGCCTCATCCTCGAATCCGTTGACGAGCGCGCCGCGTTCGCCGGCGACGTTCACGTAGCGGCTGTCGTCGATGCGCCCGGCAATCGCCGTGACGCCGGCGACGGTCGCGCTGCGGCCGTCGCCGGCGTTGTCGTGGCGCCAGCGCAGGGTGGCGCCGTAATCGCGCGAGTCCTGCACGACGACCTGCGTGATCGGATGATTCAGGTGTTTGGCCGCATAGAACAGACCGGCTTCGAGTTCGTCGCCGTTGTCGAGCACGAACGCCGTGCGGTTCGCGATGCGGGTCAGGTCGAAGTCGCGGCGCTGGTCGCCGAGCAGGTTGTTCGGCGCGGCGCGCTGCGGATCGCGCTGCAGCTCGGCCCAGGTCAGGCTGCCCGGCAGCTGCGAATTCGTGTCGACGCGCGCGAGGTAGAACCGCGATTCGCCGCGGGCGAGCGCGACGCCGTAGTTCGCGAACAGCCGGTAAGTCTCCTGCCGCGCATGGTCCCGGAAACCGTCCTGCGCGAACGCGCTGACGCTCGCGTGATAGTCCTGGCTGTCGCTCGCGCCGGCGAGCGCGGCCTGGCCGCGCGCGTAGCCGAAACTGCCGCCTTCCAGGCGCAGATCGAGCGGCGGCGCGCTGCGTCCGGTCGGACTCACGAAGTTGATCGCGCCGCCGAGCGTCGCGGCGCCGTATTGCAGCGCGTTCGGGCCGCGGAAGACCTCGATGTAGCGCGCGGCGAGCGGCTCGACCGCCTGGAAGTCGCCACCGCCGTCGGCCTGATTGAGATTGACGCCGTCCTGCAGCAGTTCGAGTCCGCGCAGATGGAAGGTCCGCTGCAGACCCGAGCCGCGCACCGACAGGCGCGATTCCTCGGCGCCGAAGCGCGGCTGCACGAAGACGCCGGGCGCATAGCCGAGTGCGTCGGCCAGGGTGCTCGTGCGCTGCTCGCGATAGCGCTCCGCATCGACGACGGCCGCGCCGCCGGCGATCTCGCCGAGCCGCTGCTTCGCCGCGACGACTTCGGCGTTGCGCGCATCGGCTTCGACCTCGACGCGCGGCAGGCGCCAGCCGCCCGCGTCCCCCGCATCGGGGGTGACCGGCGGCGGGGCGCTCAGGACGAGCGCGATCGCAGTGGACAGCGGCAGCAACGGCATGCGGGAAACTCCGGATAGTCGGACGACGAGTACGCCACGGCCGCGCGCCGCGCAGAATGCGACCGACTGTCGCAGCGCGCGCACCGACCTGTTTCGCCTGAGTGCCCCGCGAACCGCCGCGCGGTTGTGCGCGCAGCTGCGCGCCCCCTGCGACCGGTTGTCGCAGGCGGCATAATCCACAACGCGATTGTTTCCCCGTGGGTTGCGATGGTGCGAGCGTTTCCCTCCGCTACGGGTTCTTCGCGACCGAAATGCCTTGAAGTTGCGGTTCGCCTTGCTCAACGCAACTTACGCGTTTTCTATTTGCGCTCGGGACCCGGACGCTTCGCGAGCTTGCGCTGCAGGCTGCGCCGGTGCATGCCGAGCAGGCGCGCGGCGGCCGAGACGTTGCCGCCGCATTCGTGCATCGCCTGCTGGATGTGTTCCCACTCCAGCCGCGACAGCGGCGTCATGGTCTCGACCTCCTCGATCGCCGGCTCGTCCTGCAGCGCGCGCAGCAGCGCGTCGGCCGTGACCGGCTTGGGCAGGTAGTTGTCGGCGCCGCGCTTGATCGCCTCGACCGCGGTCGCGACGCTCGCATAGCCGGTTACGAGCACGATCTGCATGTCGGCGCGCGCGGCGCGCAGCGGCGCGATCAGGTCGAGGCCGGAACTCGTGCCGATCTTCAGGTCCACGAGCGCGAAATCGGGCGCGTCGGCGGCAACCAGCGCGAGCGCTTCGGCGGCGGCGTGGGCGATCCGCACGTCCATGCCACGGCGCTGCAGCGAGCGTTGCAGGATGCGCGCATAGACGACGTCGTCGTCGACGAGCAGGCCATTCATGCCGCAACGCTCAGCGGCAGCTCGAAGCGCACGCGCACGCCGCCGCCGTCGGCATCGTCGATCGCGAGTACGCCGCCGAGCCGTTCGACCGTTGCGTGCGACAGCGCGAGACCGAGTCCGAGGCCGTCGGGTTTGCTCGTCGCGAACAGGCGTCCCGGCGCGGCCGCGGCGGCGAGGCCGGCGCCGAAATCGCGCACGCTCCCGCGCAGCCGACCCTGCTCCCAGCGCAGGTCGAGATGGACCGTCGCCGACCCGGCGGCCTGGCTCGCGTCGGCGGCGTTGTTGAGCAGCGCCTGCAGCAGATGGCCGACGCCGGCGTCCCAGGTCACGACGAGGTCGCGCGGCAGCGCGTCTTCACGCGCGAGCGCCACGGCCGGACGCAGCAGCTGCCAGCGTTCGACGAGCTGATCGAGCGCGGCCACGAGCGCGCGAGGCTGCGACGCGCGCGCGCCGTCGGCCGGCTGCGCGAGCTGGCGCACGCGATCGCGGCATTCGTCGACGAGCGCGGCCATCAGTTCCAGATCGGCGCGCCGCGCGCCCTCGCCGACCGCTTCGGCGACCGCGTCTTCGAGCATCAACGTCAGCGTGCCGAGCGGCGTGTTGAGTTCGTGCGCGACCGCGGCCGCATGCGTCGCGAGCGCGACGATGCCTTCGCTGCGCGCGAACTGCTCGCGCAGCCGCGCGAGTTCCTGTTCGCGCCGGCGCAGCATGTCGGCGAGCCGCGCGAGGAACCATGCGACGACGGCGCCGGACACGATGAAGTTCGCAGCCATGCCCCAGAGGTGCAGATCGAGCGGGTCGCCGAGCATGCCGTGGCCGTGCGACAGCGGTCGTCCGAACGCGTTCGACAGCGCGTAGCCGATGCCGCAGGCCGCCGCGACGAACAGCAGCGCGCGCCATGGCAGCGCGACCGCGGCCAGCGCGAGCGGCAGCAGGAACAGCGAGGCGAACGGATTCATCGCGCCGCCGCTCCAGGCGATCATCCAGGTCAGGTTCGCGATGTCGACGCCGATGTGCAGCAGGGTTTCGCGCAGGCTCGCGTCGGCGAGGCGCCGCGCGCGCGGCGCGGCCCAGAGATTGAACAGCGCGAGCGCCGCGACGCCGGCCCACAGCGGCGCCGGCGCGAACGGCAGGCCGAGGCCGTGGACGACGAGCGCGACCGTTGCTGCCTGACCGGCGACGGCGAACCAGCGCAGCGTGGCGAGACTGCGCAGCAGCCCCGAAGGAAGCATGGACATGGGCGCACTTTACGCGCTGCGGCCGCGCGGCGGCCGCGGCATGAGCCCGCTGCGACCTTCGGTCGCAGTCACGGCCCTGTCATGGCCGGCGACTAGCGTGCGCGGCAGCCACAAGCAGCGAAACGCCATGGATACGCCGAGCCTCCGCGACCGCCTCGACCAGCGCCTGTTCAACGCGATCTATTCGCGCAACCTCGTCTACAACGCGTGCTGGGAAGATCCGGCCGTCGACCGCCAGGCGCTCAAGCTCGGTCCCGACGACAGCGTGCTCGTGATCACGAGCGCCGGCTGCAATGCGCTCGACTACGCGATCGCCGGCCCGCGCCGCGTGCACGCCGTGGATGCGAATCCGCGCCAGACCGCGCTGCTCGAACTCAAGATCGCCGGCATCCGCCAGCTCGACTTCGACGATTTCTTCGCCGTGTTCGGCGAGGGCTATCACGCCGACTTCCGCCGCCTCTACCAGACCCGCCTGCGCGCCGAACTGAGTCCGTTCGCGCAGCAGTGGTGGGACAAGCACTGGGACTGGTTCGCCGATCCGCGCGGCAGCTTCTATTTCCACGGCCTCTCGGGCATCGTCGCGCGCGCCTGCCGCGCGTACTTCCGCATGCGGCCGCGCCTCGGTCACGCGCTGACCGCGCTGTTCCAGGCGCGCGACCTGTCCGAGCAGCGCGTGATCTACGACGACCGCGTCGCGCCGCTGATGTGGAACCGTCCGTTGAACTGGCTGCTGTCGCAGCAGTTCGTCATGAGCCTGCTCGGCGTGCCGTATCCGCAGCGCAAGCTCGTCGAGGCGCAGCATGCCGGCGGCATCGCCGGCTTCATCCGCGAAGCCGTGCAGTACGTGTTTCGCCAGCTGCCGGTCGGCGACAACTATTTCTGGCACGTCTACGTCGCCGGCCGCTATCGCCGCGACTGCTGCCCGGAATATCTGAAGCAGGACAATTTCGACACGCTGAAGGCCGGCCGCGTCGACGCGATCGTGCCGCACACGACGACGGTGACCGAGTTCCTGCGCGCGCATGACGAACCGATCACGCGCTTCGTGCTGCTCGATCACATGGACTGGATGAGCAGCTACTACCCGCAGGCGCTCGCCGAAGAATGGGACGCGATCCTGCAGCGCGCGGCGCCCGGCGCGCGCATCCTGCTGCGCAGCGCGCACGAGCGTCCGGCCTACCTCGACAGCCTGCGCGTCGGCAGCGACCGCCTGCCGCTGCGCGACGTACTCGCGTTTCGCGACGAACTTGCGCAATCGCTCGCGCGCGCCGACCGCGTCCACACCTATGCCGGCTTCGTGATCGCCGATGCGCCGGCTTGAGGCGCTACGCGCCGACGCCGGCGTCCTGCTGAGTCTCGTGCGCGGCATGCCGCGCAACGCGACGCATGCCGAGCGCCTGCAGGCTTTCTACGCGCCGCAGGCGGCGCACTACGACGCGTTCCGCGAACGACTGCTGCAGGGACGCCGCGAACTGCTGCAGGGTCTCGACCTGCCGCGCGGCGCGCGCGTCGTCGAACTCGGCGGAGGCACCGGCCGCAATCTGGAATTCTTCACGCCGGCGCAGTGGGAGCGCATCGCGCGCTTCGAACTCGTCGATCTGTGCCCCGCGCTGATCGAGCGCGCGCAGGCGCGCTGCGCGCAGCACCCGCAACTGGCGGTCGTACAGGCCGATGCGACGCGCTGGCGTCCGCAGGGCCTGATCGACTGCGTCTATTTCTCCTACGCACTGACGATGATTCCCGACTGGCGCGCGGCGATCGACAACGCGCTCGCGATGCTCAAGCCCGGCGGGCTGTTCGGAGTCGTCGATTTCTACGTCAGCGAAGCGCGCCCCGCGCTCGGCCTGCGCCGCCACGGCGCGCTGTCGCGCTGGTTCTGGCCGACATGGTTCGGCCACGACGGCGTGCATCCGAATCCGGCCCACCTGCCGCTGCTGCGCGAACGCATGCCGCAGCACGCGCTCGTCGAATCCGATGCGGCCGTGCCCTACCTGCCGGGACTGCGTGTGCCCTACTACCGCTTCGTCGGCCGCAAACCCGTTCGCGATTGAAGAACCCGGTATTCATTCAGTAGAACGACACGCCTGGGTTTCGGTAAGCCGCAGGCGAACCGCACCATCGAGGAGTCTCGGACGCGAAAAACCCGTATCGATGCATCGACGCGTTCTCGCCGTCGCGTCGCTGCGAATTCTTGAAATCGGCGAAACTGTGATGGTGCGGTTCACCTGTCGGCTCAGCGCAACCCACGCGTCATTTCGAGCTCAACGCTTGCGCTTGGGCCGTACGTACAGCACGAGGCTGTGTTCTTCGATCACGTAGCCGTGCTTGTCGGCAATTTCCTTCTGCAGCCGCTCGATCTCTTCGCTCGTGAATTCGATGACCTTGCCGCTCTCGAGATCGACCATGTGGTCGTGATGCTTGCCGCGGTCGAGTTCGTAGACGGCCTGACCGCCTTCGAAGTTGTGCTTGAGCACGAGCCCGGCGGCTTCGAACTGCATGAGCACGCGATAGACGGTCGCCAGACCGATGTCGTCCTCGTGCGCGAGCAGTTCGCGATAGATGTCTTCGGCGGTCAGGTGCTTGCCGTCGGAGTCCTCGAGAATGCCGAGAATCCGCACGCGCGGATGCGTCACTTTCAGTCCGACTTTGCGCAGGTCCTGCGACTCCATGTGTTCCTCCTGATGATGCGCGGGCGGCGGCGGCGCGAGCCTTCTGCCCCGTTTCGGGGCGATTCACGTTGCGGGCTGCCTGAGTCGCGGTGGCCGGATGCGGATCCCTGGAAAATCAAGGTCCGCAGACCAAGCCGGGCGGACCTGCTGCGATGGTGGTGCGGTCCGGCCGTTTGGCGGCGCTAGTGTATCATCCGGCCCCTTGCTGACTGATCGGATCGTTGCGATGACGCGTTTCACCCGCTCCCTGTCCGTACTAGGCCTGGCGGTCGCCCTCGGCGGCTGCGGCATTCTCTACCGGCCTGACGTGCAACAGGGCAGTCTCCTCTCCAAGCCCATCGTCGATCAGCTCAAACCGGGAATGTCCAAGCGCCAGGTCACGCTGCTGCTCGGCACGCCGTCGGTCACGAGCCCGTTCGAGAACGACCGCTGGGACTACGTCTCTTCGATCCAGCGCCGCGGCGGCAAGATCGCCACCAAGAACCTCACCCTGACCTTCGAGAACGATGCGCTCGCGCGGATCGAAGGCGACTACTTCCCCGAAGACCCGCAGCAGCTCATCAAGGACGCGAAGAAATACCGCGTCGAATTTCCCGACGAAAAGCGTCCCGACGACAAGAAGAAAGGCGGCCGCGGCTGAGACTCGCTGCGGCGTCTCAGGTTTTTCCGCTCTTCACGGCGCGCTGGCGCCGCACCTCTTTCGGATTCGCGATCAGCGGCCGGTAGACCTCGACGCGGTCTCCGGCACGCAGCAGCGTGTCGCGCGTCGCCGGCCGGCTGAACACGCCGACGCGCGCCGCGGCGAGGTCGAGCGCCGGGAAGCACTGCGCGAGATCGCTGGCTTCGATGGCCGCCGCGACGGTCGCGCCGGCCGGCAACGACAGGGCCTGCAGGAACTGCCGCCCCGGTTCGACATAGGCGACCTCGACGGCGATGCGCTCAGCCATAGACGCGGTAGGCGACACGCACGAATTCGTCGACCATGCGATCGGCGAGCCCCTGGAATCCCAGTCGCAGCGCCGGACCGAGCAGCGCACCGGAGTATTCGAAATCCAGGCCCAGCGCGATCTTGCAGCCGTCGCCGCCGAGCGGCATGAAGGTCCAGCCGCCGCCGAGCGAGCGGAACGGACCGTCGACGAGCGCCATGTCGATGCGCTCGGGCCGGACCAGCGTGTTGCGCGTCGTGAAATGCTGGGTCATGCCGGCAACCCGCACCTCGAGCCGCGCGGTCATGGAGGTTTCGTCGCAGGCGAGCACGTCGGCCGCGGCGCACCAGGTGAAACGCCTGGGGTATGCTTGAACGTCGTTGACCAGGTCGAACATCTGGTCAGGGCTGTAGCGCACCAGGGCGCTGCGGCGGATCTGGATCAATGCAGTAGTCTCGAATTCGGGCCGCGAGAACGACGGTCCGCCGTCGCCGTCGCGCGAACGGGCGCCGCAAAGGCGCGGGTCGAAGACCGTAATCACTGAACTTCAATCACTGAACTTTTCAGGCGCTTCCGCGGAAGCGCGCGGCGGATTCTACCGAAGATGGCGAAGCCCAAGGACAAGACGAACGGCAAGGACGGCGGCGGCACGATCGCCCTGAACAAGCGCGCCCGCTACGACTACCACATCGACGACCGCTACGAGGCCGGCCTCGCGCTGCAGGGCTGGGAGGTCAAGAGCATCCGCGCCGGGCGCATCAATTTCGGCGACGCGTATGCGCTGATCAAGGCCGGCGAACTCTACCTGTTCGGCGCGCAGATCACGCCGCTGATCCAGGCCTCGACCCACGTCGTCGCCGACGACCGCCGAACGCGCAAGCTGCTGTTGCATCGCGAAGAGATCGACAAGCTGATCGGCGCGGTCGAGCGCAAGGGTTACACGCTGATCCCGACCGCGCTCTACTGGAAGAACAACCGCGTGAAAGTCGAGATCGGCCTCGCGCGCGGCAAGCAGGAGCACGACAAGCGCGACACCGAAAAAGAACGCGACTGGAACCGCGAGAAGCAGCGCACGATGCGTGCGCACAATCGCGACGCCTGATTCGCAGCGCGTCGCCGCGAAACGCCACGCGGAACAATCCACTCGTGCAAGTTGACGCGCGCAGCGGCGGCCGCGCCTCGCGCGCGGCGCGTTTGCGCCGGAACAAAACCGAGGAACGTCGCGCTCCGCGCCGCATTTCACGCCGTCTGCGCAGGCGCTGGCATAACGCTTGCGCCGCCCGATGACCTGCAATCCGCAGTAGTCCATCGGAGACACGGCCATGACCGCACCGAAGAAAGTCCAGAGCAGCGACCTCAACCTCGATCCGATCAGCGGCGCGACCGGCGCGCATCCGGTCGGCACTGGCCTCGGCGCAGCCGCCGGCGGCGCGGCCGCAGGCGCAGCGATCGGCACCGTCGCCGGCCCGGTCGGCACCGCGGTCGGCGCGGCCGCGGGCGCGATCGTCGGCGGCCTCGCCGGCAAGGGCGTCGCCGAGGCAATCGACCCGACCGCCGAAGACGCGTACTGGAGCGAGGTCTATCGCACGCGGCCCTATGTCGTCGCCGACACGCCCTACTCCGTCTACGCGCCGGCCTATCGCTACGGCTGGGAGTCGCGCGAACGGTTCGGCGACCGCAGCTGGAGCGACAGCGAAGCCGAACTCGCGCGCCGCTGGGCCGACACGCCGTATGCGTCGACGCTCGGCTGGGACAGCGCCTCGCCCGCGGTCCGCGACGCGTGGGATCGTGCGACGGGGCGGCGTGTGGTGCGGTGAGCGGGGACGCGGAATGGAGAATCGGGAATCGTGAGCGCGGAGCCAGGCGAGCCGTTCGATGGCGCTGCTTCGCACGAGCAACGCTCGCCTCCGCTTGAACCGCGCGCCCGCGTCACCATTTCGCAACCCGTGCCGGCAACGTGCTAGCATCGCCAGTCCCCGGGGGTGTCACGGCTTCGACGGGGGTAGTGAGATAGTTGGGTGCATGCCGAGGGGGCAGCTTTCCTCGTTAATCCAGCGGCAAACAATCAGACGCCAACGACGACGTCTACGCTCTGGCCGCTTAAGGCCTAGCCCCGAACCCACCTGTGCCTGTGCTCGTGGATGTAGGGTCACTATCACAGGATCGTCGTGCCCCGCCACCTGTCGGTGCTCGATTAAAACTTACGGGCTGGTCCACCGGTGCGCTTTGCACACCGTGCTGCCGGCGGACGAGATTCAACGGTGAGCTAAGCATGTAGTACCTGGCGTCAAACGCCTTCGGACGCGGGTTCAATTCCCGCCACCTCCACCAATTCAAGGCCCCGCTTTCGCGGGGCCTTTTCTTTTCGAATCACTCCGTGTCACGCAGTCCACTTAAACCCCGCTTCCGGCGGGGTTTTCTTTTTGCGCGTGTCACCGAGCAGTCACCCAGCGTCCGTTGAGTTACCGCCATACTGACGGTAGCTCGTGCGTTGACTAGCCCGCCGCCAAGGCTGTTCAGTCCTGGCCGCCGGGAACTGAACCGGTGCAGCCGCCCTGGCGCGGTCGTGGTCGTCCTCCCGTACGCTACCTTCGCGATGCAGATCACGAGCCATTGTCGGTAAAGGCGCTGGCGCATTTCTTCGGCGCCGCAAAGCCGGCCCCGGGAGTTCGCGTCCGATCGCCGACAGACGACATTGCTGGGCCTCTTGCAATTGCCTCGCAGAGTCAATATGATGATCATCATATGAAACGCTCTTCCACCCGCTCCAAGGAAGCCACCCACGAGCGCATCGTCGATGTGGCGGCTCGTGCCATCCGCGGCAGCGGCTACCACGGCACCGGCGTCGCCGACATCATGAAGGCCGCCGGCCTGACCCACGGCGGCTTTTATGCTCACTTCCTCTCGCGCGACGCCTTGCTCGCAGAGGCGGCCGACCGCGCTGGCTTCGAAAGCGTGCAGTCGCTGGAGCGTCTGGCCGCAGGTTCGTCGGGGCCGCAGGCACTGCAGGCGATGATCCAGGGATACCTCTCCAAAGGCCATTTGGAAGGTGTCGAGACCGGCTGCCACGTCGCCGCGCTCGGTTCCGAAATGCCACGGCAAGCACCCGGAGTGCGGCACGCGGCGACCCGCCGACTCAAGGAAACAATCGATCTGATCGCACGGCAGTTCCCGGACTGGGGTCAGCCGGCCGCGCACGAGCGCGCCCTCGTCACGTTGGCGACGATGGTCGGCACGATCGTGTTGGCGCGCGCGGTCGACGATCCCAAATTGTCCGACGCGCTGCGCGAAGCAGCACTCAAACACCTCGATCCGACTTCCCGGTAATGCGGTGGTGTCGCCGCGATTTCTTTCGCCTATCAATATGACGGTCGTCATACCAACGCCCGCTTTCACGCACGTAGAGGCACAGTCAATGAACTCCAAAGGAAAGGTTGCTCTGGTCACCGGCGCGTCGTCGGGCATCGGTGAAGCGATCGCGCAGCGCCTGTTCGCTGCCGGCTACCAGGTCTACGGCACCAGCCGCCGCGGTGGCGTGTCCGGCCAGCGCTCGTTCGAGATGCTGCCGCTGGATGTGACCAGCGATTCCTTGGTGGCGGCGGTGGTGAGTGAACTCATTCGTCGCGAAGGCCGCATCGATCTGCTGGTGAAC
>NZ_DATIGT010000224.1:0-23102 GCF_035481375.1 Tahibacter sp. | reverse complement strand
GTTCTCCCGCGCGCGCAGCCGGGTCAGCGCGGGCAAGCGCTTCTCGGCCCGCGCGAGCAGGTTCAGCCAGAGCGCGCCGGTGGCGGCAGCGCGGCTCAAATCAGCGCACCGCCACGCCGGCGAGCAGTTCGCGCGTGACGGCGACGCGGTCGCGGTTGCCGCTGCCGGTCAGAGTGAGGCGATGCGCGGTGACTGGCACGAAGACGGCCTGCACGTCTTCCGGCAGCACATAGCCGCGGCCGCTCAGCAGTGCCTGCGCGCGTGCCGCAGCCAGCAGTGCAAGTCCCGCGCGCGGCGACAGGCCGATGCGGATGTCGGCATGGCCGCGCGTCGCGCCGATCAACGCCTGCAGATAGTCGATGAGCGCCGGACTCGCCACGACGCTGCCGACGAGCTGGCGCAGCGCGTGGATGTCGTCGGCGCTCATGCTCGGCTTGAGCGTCGCGATGAGTTCCTGCCGGTTGGCCGACGTCAGGAGCTCGCGCTCGGCCTCGCGGCTCGGATAGTCGAGGCTGATGCGCAGCATGAAGCGGTCGAGCTGCGAATCGGGCAGCGGATAGGTGCCGGCGAGGTCGAGCGGGTTCTGCGTCGCGACGACGTAGAACGGCGCGGGCAGCGGGTGCGTGCGGCCGTCGACCGTGACCTGCTGTTCGGCCATCGCTTCGAGCAGGGCGCTCTGCGTCTTCGGCGTCGCGCGGTTGATTTCGTCGGCGAGCACGAGCTGCGCGAACAGCGGGCCGGCGTGGAATTCGAATCGGTTATTGTCGCGCTCGAAGATGCCGACGCCGATAATGTCCGACGGCAGCAGGTCGCTCGTGAACTGCACGCGCTGGAAACTCAGATCCAGCGTCGCGGCCAGCGCGTGCGCCAGCGTGGTCTTGCCGACACCGGGCAGATCCTCGATCAGCAGGTGTCCGCCGGCGATGAGGCTGACGAACGCGAGATTCACCTGGGCGGCTTTGCCGAGCAGCACGCCGTTGACCTGTGCGACGGAGCGGTCGAGCCGCGTGCGCAGGTCGGCCGGCAGGACGAGCGGGGTATCGGGCGAGGTCGCAGTCATGAGTGGGCCGACGAAGGATGCGTAGTGCACCGTGAAGTGAGTGTAGCCAGCCCGGCGCGTTCGACGCGACACGCACTGACCGTGTTCGCACTCATTGGGTTCGCCGTGCAGGCGATCAAGGTCGCCGTCGCAACGACGCTCGCGCCGTTCGGCGACGAGGCGTTCTATTGGCAGGAGAGCCGCGCGCTCGACTGGTCGTACACCGATGTGCCGCCGATGACGGCGCTCATGATCCGCGCCGGCGAGAGCGTGTTCGGTCATTCGCCGCTCGGCATGCGCAGCCTGTTCCTGCTGCTCGGCGCGGCCATGCCGCTCGTGCTGTTTCGCATCGCGCAGCGCGAGAGCACCACGAGCGCAGCGGCCTGGGCGGGTCTGGGCTGGGTGCTGCTGCCGCTCGGCGGCACGCTCGGCGTCATGGCCATGCCCGATGTGCCGCTGACGTTCGCGGCACTGCTGATGCTTGCCGGACTGCTGCGGCTCGTGCGCGACGACGCGCGCGGTGCCTGGCTGCTCGGCGGCGGACTCGCGCTCGCGTGGCTGTCGCACTATCGCGCGGCGATGCTGCTG
The DNA here is from genome assembly GCF_035481375.1 of Tahibacter sp. Lineage (GTDB taxonomy): Bacteria > Pseudomonadota > Gammaproteobacteria > Xanthomonadales > Rhodanobacteraceae > Tahibacter. Next base: position 21,475 of record NZ_DATIGT010000224.1, on the reverse strand, counting down.
CCGGCCGGGCTCGGCCTGCTGCTGTTCCATCGCGAGAGCGTCTGGTGGCGCCGCCGCAGTTTCTGGGTCGCCCTGGCGGCGGGCTCGCTCGGCCTCCTGCCGCTGCTGCTGTTCAATCGCGCGCACGACTGGTCGGCGCTGAGCTTTCAGCTCGTCGACCGCCATCCCTGGCGCTTCCATGCCGACGGTCTCGCGCAGCCGGTCGAGCAGGCGCTCGTCGTGACGCCGCTCCTTTATCTTTTGTTGTTGTGGGCGCTATGGATCAGCGCGCGCGGGCGCGCGGGCGACATGACCGCGGCCGTGCTCGCCTGGGCCGGCGGCAGCGTCGTCGTCGGCTATTTCCTGTTCGGCCTGTTCGGCGACGACCTGCGCTTCCGGCTGCACTGGCCGCTGCCGGCCTATCTGGCCGCGCTCGTCGCGCTCGCGCGGCTGACTGCGAATGCGCGCGTTTCGCGGCGCCTGCTCGCGAGTGCCTTTGCGCTCGCCGGATTCGGTTGTGCCGCCGCGCTGGCCTATCTCGCCGCGGCGGCGAGCCCGTCGTTCGCGCAGCCGCTCGCGACGTACAAGATGTTCCCGTACAACTTCGTCGGCTGGAACGAAGCCGCCGCGCGCACGCGGGGCTGGCTGGCGCGCGAAGGCGGGCCGGTGCTCGTCGCCGACAATTTTCTGCTCGGCGCCGAACTCGATTTTCAGTTGAACGCATCGCAGCCGGTCTATTCGCTCGATCATCCGCGCAACGTCAAACATGGCCGCGCGCCGCAGCTGGCGCTGTGGCGACTCGACGAACGCGGCCTGCGCGAACGCGAAGCCGGCAACTCCGTGCTGCTCGTCGTCGAGCGCACGACCGGCAGCGCCCGCGAGCGCGAGGCGTGGCAATCGTCGCTGTGCGCGCGCATCGCCGATCTGCAGCCGCTCGACGAGCTGTCGCTGTTCGGCGGACGCAAGGTGTTCGCGTGGTACCGCGGCCGCGTGCCGCGGGCCGGCGAGACGCCGGGGTGCGCGACATCGCGCTGAGGGAGTCGTACGACATCCCGTTTCGGCAGCCGATGCGCATGCGGCGGCCGCGATTGAATTTACAACGGTGCGATTCCCGCGCGCCGCAGCAGCCGGCACAGTGCGATCATCGGCAGGCCGATCAGCGCACTCGGGTCGTCGCTGGCGATGCGTTCGAACAGGGCGATGCCGAGTCCTTCGGACTTGAAGCTGCCGGCTGCGTCGAGCGGCTGTTCGCGCTCCACGTAGCGCGCGATCTCCTCGGGCGAGAGCGGTCGGAACTGCACCGTGGTCAGGTCGGTCTCGGCATGGAACTGCACGACGGCGCCGCGCGTGTCGGCCAGGCACAGCGCCGTATGAAAACGCACGGCGCGACCGCTGCAGCGCGCGAGCTGCGCGCAGGCGCTCTCGTTCGTGCCGGGTTTGCCGAGCGCATCGCCGTCGAGTTCGGCGACCTGGTCCGAGCCGATGACGACCGCGCCGGGATGGCGCTGCGCGACGGCGTGCGCTTTGGCCCGGGCGAGACGCGCGGCCAGCGCGGCCGGCGCTTCATCGGCCAGCCGCGTCTCATCGACGTCGGGCGCGGCCTGACGGAAGCGGAGCGTCAGGCGGCGCAGCAGCTCGGCGCGGTAGCGCGAGGTCGAGCCGAGTACGAGATCGATCGCGTCGAGCGTCGCCGCACCGCTCATCGCGCGCGGGCCTCGCGCAGCGCGGCGGTCATTTCGTCGAGGCGCAGCAGCTGTTGCTCCATCGAACGGCGCGACTGGCTCAGCGCCTCGACTGCCGCATCGAGTTCCGCCTGGCCGGCGTCGTCGGCGTGCTGCTTGATCCAGAGCCGGTGCTGCAGCAGGTCGCGCAGCGCCGCCTGGACCTTGTCGTCGGCGGCCAGCGCCTCGTCGGCGTCGCCGGTCATTTCCTCGGGCAGGTCGACCAGCATGCCGCGCAGGGTCTGCATGCGTTCGCGGCAGGTCAGCAGGCTGGCTTCGAGCGCGTCGGCCTCGTCGAGCAGGGTCCGAATGGACTGCTCGCGGCGGCGTTCGCGCCGGCGCCATCGGTGCTCCCGAACGAGAAAATACGACAGCCCCAGCAGTACCAGGACGATGGACACGATCAGGTAATTCATCGGCGCCGAGTCTGCCGCAAGCCCGGCCGGGCGTAAATCGACGCAGCCGCGCCTAAGTGACGGAGCGGGCGCAGGTTTCGTTTGACTTCCGGGGCGGCCATAACTACCATCGCGCGCCCATGTCTGCGCCTTTCCCCGAGATTGTGGACGCTTGGCGCATGGTTTCGGCGCGGCGTTCGTTCAACGGCCATCTGCCCGTAGCCCATCTGCCGCGTCTTGCCGACGCGCTGGCGGCGCCGGACGGAACGATCGCGTACGATATCGAGTTCGATCGCGACGAGCTGGGCGTAGCCTATCTCGCGCTGCGGGCCCAGGCAGAATTGACCGTTATCTGCCAGCGCACGCTGGAGCCGTTTGCAATGCCCGTGAACGTCGACACCCGGCTGGGTTTGATCACGCGGGAAGAAGATGAAGCAGGCCTGCCGCCCGGTTACGAGCCCTTGCTGCTCGAATCGGCCGAGATCAGGCCCGCGGAAGTGATCGAGGACGAGTTGCTGCTGGCCTTGCCCTTGATTCCGGTCAAACCGGGCCTGGAGGAGTCGGACTACCACTGGTCGACCGATCCGGAGCAGGCTGAAGAACCGCAGCGGCCGAACCCGTTCGCCGCGCTGAGCAGTCTGAAGAAAGAATAGAAGCAGCGGCGGTGGCGCCACGCAATTGGCGCAGGTGCGGCAAATGCCGCGTAACTGATTGGTTCGTCACCGCTTACGGCAAGCGAACACAGCGTTTCCTGGAGAGTTCCCATGGCAGTTCAGAAATCCCGCAAGACCCCGTCGACCCGCGGCATGCGTCGTTCGCACGACGCGCTGACGGCCAAGCAGCTGGCCACCGACCCGACGACGGGCGAAGTCCACATCCGTCACCACATCACCAAGGACGGCTACTACCGCGGCCGCCAGGTGATTCCGAGCAAGACCCCGGTCCATACCGAAGACTGATCGTCGCGCGGCCGCCAGCCGGCCCACCGACGTTCGCTACGACATTCCGGCGCGCAGGCGCCGGAATTCGTTTTGCAGGCCGTGCGAGCCCGATCGGCGCGTTCCGCTGACGGGTCGCAGGGCGCAGATGCAGGGGGAAGCCGCTCTGATTCATTCCCGTATCGCAGGCACCGGCAGCTATCTGCCGGACAAGATCCTGACCAACGCGGAGCTGGAGAAACTCGTCGACACGACCGACGAATGGATCCACAGCCGCACCGGCATCCGTCAGCGCCATGTCGCTGCGGAAGGCCAGACCACGTCCGACCTCGCCGAGCGCGCCGCGCGCGCGGCCCTCGATGCCGCCGGCGTCGACATCCGCGAGATCGAACTCATCGTCGTCGGCACGACCACGCCCGACCTCATCTTTCCGTCGACCGCCTGTCTGCTGCAGCATCGCCTCGGTGCGAACGGCTGCGCCGCGTTCGACGTCAATGCCGCGTGCTCGGGCTTCATCTACGCGCTGAGCGTCGCCGACAAGTTCATCCGCTCGGGCACCGTGAAGAAGGCGCTCGTCGTCGGCGCGGAAACGCTGACGCGCATGCTCGACTGGACGGACCGTTCGACCTGCGTGCTGTTCGGCGACGGTGCCGGCGCGGTGGTGCTGACGGCCGATGATTCGCCCGGCGTCATCTCCACGCATCTGCATGCCGACGGCGCCTACAAGGAGCTCCTCTGGAATCCGGTCGGCGTGTCGGCAGGCTTCAAGCCGGAAGAGCACAACGCCGGCGTGCGCGTGCTCATGACCGGCAACGAAGTCTTCAAGGTCGCGGTCAAGACGCTCGATGCAGTCGTCGAGGAAACGCTGGCCGCCAACGGCCTGCAGAAGTCCGAGATCGACTGGCTGATTCCGCACCAGGCCAACCTGCGCATCATCCAGGCCACGGCCAAGCGCCTCGAAATGCCGATGGATCGCGTGATCGTGACCGTCGACCGGCACGGCAACACGTCCTCGGGCTCGGTGCCGCTCGCGCTCGACTACGCGGTGCGCTCGGGCCGCGTGCAGCGCGGCCAGCTGCTGCTGATGGAAGCGTTCGGCGGCGGCTTCACCTGGGGCTCGGCGCTCGTGCGCTACTGAGCACGGCGCGGCGGCCGCCCGGCGCCGCCGCGTTTTTCGATTTCTCGCGGACAGTCGTTCCCTCATGACCTCATCTCTCGCGTTCGTATTTCCCGGCCAGGGCTCGCAGTCGGTCGGCATGCTCGCCGAGCTCGCCGCGGCCAATCCGCTGGTCCGGCAGACCTTCGAGGAAGCCTCGGCCGGCGCCGGCGTCGATCTCTGGGCGCTGTCGCAGGAAGGCCCGGAAGACGCGCTCAATCGCACCGAAAACACGCAGCCCGCACTGCTTGCCGCGTCGGTTGCCGTCTGGCGCCTCTGGCGCGAACGCGGCGGCGCACCGCCGGCGCGGCTCGCGGGCCACAGCCTCGGCGAATATTCCGCGCTCGTCGCGGCCGGCGCGCTGTCGCTCGTCGACGCCGCAGCGCTCGTAGCCGAACGCGGCCGGCTGATGCAGGCCGCGGTGCCGGCCGGCGTCGGCGCGATGGCCGCGATCATCGGCGGCGACGATGCGCAGATCGCGCAGGCCTGCGCCGACGTCGCCGGCGACGACGTGGTGTCGCCGGCCAACTACAACTCGCCGGGTCAGGTCGTCATCGCCGGCCATGCCGCTGCGGTCGACCGTGCGATCGCGCGGCTTGCCGAGCTCGGCGTCAAGAAGTCGGTCAAGCTCGCGGTCAGTGTGCCGTCGCACTGCGCGCTGATGCGCGACGCGGCCGACCGGCTCGCCGAGCGCATGCAGTCGATCGCGTGGTCGCTGCCGTCGATCCCGGTCGTGCAGAACGCCGATGCCCGCGCGTTCGACGACCTCGACGCGATCCGCGGCGCGCTGCAGCGCCAGCTCTATCAGCCGGTGCGCTGGACCGAATGCGTGCAGGCGCTGGTCGCCGGCGGCGCGGCGCGTGCGCTGGAATGCGGTCCGGGCAAGGTGCTTGCGGGTCTGATCAAGCGCATCGACAAGTCGCTCGAGGCGCGCGCGATCGGCAGCGCTGCCGAGTTCGACGCCGCGCTGGCCGAGACGGCCGCCTGAGCGGTCCATCCGAAGTCCATTGCTGACGGAACAAAAGCCATGAGTGGAAATCTGCAGGGCGAAATCGCGCTCGTCACCGGCGCCAGCCGCGGCATCGGCGCCGCCATCGCACGACATCTCGCGCAGGCCGGCGCGACCGTCATCGGCACCGCGACGAGCGAAGCGGGCGCGGCGGCGATCGGTCACGCGCTCGCCCCGTTCGGCGGCCACGGCCGCGTGCTGGACGTCACCGACGGCGCCGCCGTCGAGGCGCTGGTCGACGCGATCGGCAAGGAGTTCGGCGGCGTCTCGATCCTCGTCAACAACGCCGGCATCACGCGCGACCAGTTGCTCATGCGCATGAAGGACGAGGACTGGCAGGTCATCCTCGACACCAACCTGAGCTCGGTCTACCGCACGTCGAAGGCCGTGATGCGCGGCATGATGAAGGCGCGCAAGGGCCGCATCATCAGCATCGCCTCGGTGATCGGCCTGACCGGCAATCCGGGACAGGCCAACTACGCGGCGGCCAAGGCCGGCATCATCGCGTTCTCGAAATCGCTCGCGCGCGAGATCGGCTCGCGCGGCATCACGGTCAATGTCGTCGCGCCGGGCTTCATCGAGACCGACATGACCGCGTCGCTGCCGCAGGAACAGAAAGACGCGATGCTCACGCAGATCGCCCTGGGGCGACTGGGCCAGCCCGACGACATCGCGCATGCCGTGGCGTTTCTCGCATCACCCGCGGCGGCCTGGATCACCGGCGAAACGCTGCACGTGAACGGCGGCATGTACATGCCCTGACAAATCAGCGGTTTGCCGGAACCGGTCGAGTCAAACGACCGTATCTGGTTGGTCCGATCCGATTCCTCTACAATCGCCGGGCTTTGTGTTGCCAAGGATTTGGTCCCGCAGGGGCGGACCGGCCCGCCGGGATACGGCGCAAGTCAGTGCGCCGCGGCATGCAGGAAGTGTATTGTCAGTTTTGAACTATTCCCTTCGGGAGGAATTTGCACAATGAGCAGCATCGAAGAACGCGTCAAGAAGATCGTCGTCGAACAACTCGGCGTGAAGGAAGACGAAGTCACCCAGAACGCTTCCTTCGTGGACGATCTCGGCGCCGACTCGCTCGATACGGTGGAACTGGTTATGGCGCTCGAAGAAGAGTTCGAGTGCGAGATCCCCGACGAGGAAGCCGAGAAGATCACGACCGTGCAGCAGGCGGTCGACTACATCAAGGCCCACGTCAAGGCCTGAGCCTGATCCCCAAGCTGCATCCGAGCTGCGCCGCATGGCGCAGTTCGCGTTTTGGGAGCGTCGCTGCCGGCGCTCCGGCGCAGCCGATCCCGAGCCGCGGTCACGCCGGCTCGAGCGCACCTCCGCCACGGCCGCAAGCAGCCGTCGGTGCCGCTACTTCAGTCTGGAAGCATTCGCATGAGCAAGCGTCGCGTCGTCATCACCGGCATGGGCATTCTGAGCCCGGTCGGCAACGATCTCGTTACCGCCTGGAAGAACATCGTCGGCGGCGTCAGTGGAATCGGCCCCATCACGCATTTCGACGCGAGCGGCTATTCCACGCGCATTGCCGGTGAGGTGCGCGACTTCGATCCGGCGCAGTGGATCCCGCCGAAAGACGTCAAGAAGATGGATCCGTTCATCCACTACGGCATCGCCGCTTCGCTCGACGCGCTCAAGGATTCCGGCCTGGAAGTGACCGAGGCCAACGCCGAGCGCATCGGCGTCAGTGTCGGTGCCGGCATTGGCGGCATCACGACGATCGAGCGCACGAGCCAGACGCTGGCCGAAAGCGGCCCGCGCAAGATTTCCCCGTTCTTCGTGCCGTCGACGATCATCAACATGATCTCCGGCAACGTCTCGATCATGACCGGCGTGAAGGGACCGAACATCTCGGTCGTCACCGCCTGCACGACGGCGGCGCACAACATCGGCGTCGCGGCGCGCATGATCGCCTACGGCGACGCCGACGTGATGATCGCCGGCGGTGCCGAATACTCGACGACCGGCACGGCCATCGGCGGCTTCTGCTCGGCGCGCGCGCTGTCCACGCGCAACGACGAACCGGCCAAGGCGAGCCGTCCCTGGGACAAGGACCGCGACGGCTTCGTGCTGTCCGACGGCGCCGGCGTGCTCGTGCTCGAGGAATACGAACACGCGAAGGCTCGCGGCGCGCGCATCTACGCCGAGCTCGCCGGCTTCGGCATGAGCGGCGACGCCTATCACATGACGTCGCCGAGCGAGAACGGCGAGGGCGCGGCGCGCTGCATGGCCAACGCGCTGAAGGACGCCGGCATGAACGCCGCCGACGTCGACTACATCAACGCCCACGGCACCTCGACGCCGGCCGGCGATCTGGCCGAGACCCAGGGCATGAAGAGCGTGCTCGGCGCGCATGCGGGCAAGGTGATGGTGTCCTCGACGAAGTCGATGACCGGTCATCTGCTCGGCGCCGCGGGCGGCGTCGAGGCGATCTTCTCGGTGCTCGCGCTGCGCGAAGGCGTCGTGCCGCCGACGATCAATCTCGATGCGCCGGGCGAAGGCTGCGATCTCGACTACGTGCCGCATACCGCGCGGCAGGCCAAGCTCGACGTCGTGCTGTCGAATTCGTTCGGCTTCGGCGGCACGAACGGCACGCTGGTCTTCCGCCGCATCTGACCGCAGCGCGCCGCTGACGCGGGTTCACCCGGAACCGTCGCGTGAACGCCTCGACATGCCGGCGCGCCGCTGCGCGGACCGCGCGCCGCGTTTCACGAACGCTGCGCGCCGGCACGCGCTACGCTCGCCGCCGGCGCGCGTGCCGCGCATCGCGTCCGACGCACCGGCCTGCAGGACAATTCTGACCCGTGTCTGTTTTCGTTCCCGCATCGCTGCGACAGGAACTCGTCACGCGAGAGCTGCCGCGCCGCCATGACCTGCTCGCGCTCGCGGCGGCACGGCCCGCGCGTTATCCGTGCCTGCTGCAGAGCGCCGCGACCGGCGTCAACGCGCGCTGGGACGTGCTGCCGGCATTTCCGCAAGACAGCCTGACCTTGCGCGCGGACGGCGGTGTCGTCGACGCAGCCGGCAACGATCTCGGCAGCGATTTCCTCGGCGCGCTCGACAGGCATTGGCAGGCGCGCCGCACGTTGCGGGACATGGACAGTTCGGCGCTGCCGTTCCGCGGCGGCTGGGCGCTGTTTCTCGCCTATGAACTCGCCGCCCAGGTCGAGCCGGTGCTGCGCCTGCCGCCGGCACCCGACGCGACGCTGCCGCGCGCGATCGCGCTGCGCTGCCCGGTCGGCATACTCGTCGATCATGCGAACGATCGCACCGTGCTCGTCGCCGAAGCCGAGCACGCGGCGCAGCTCGATCTCGTCGAAGCCGATCTCGCCGCCGCCTCGGCAACGCCGCCGCCGCCGATCGCACTGGCGGCGGTCGACGAGGACGCGCCCGAGCGCTTCCTCGACGGCGTCGCGCGCATCCACGAGTACCTGCGTGCCGGCGATATCTTCCAGGTCAATCTGTCGCGCGAATGGCGTGCGCGGCTGGCCGAGCCGACCGCAGCGGCCGCGCTCTACGCACTACTGCGCGCGGCGAATCCGTCGCCGTTCGCCGGGCTGTTCCAGCACGAGGACTGGGCCGTGATCTCCTCGTCGCCGGAGCGCCTCGTGCAGGTGCAGGGCGAGCGCGTGCAGACGCGGCCGATCGCCGGCACGCGTCCGCGCTTCGCCGGAGACGACGATGCGGCGCGCATCCGCGAACTCGTCGGTCATCCGAAGGAACGCGCCGAGCACGTCATGCTGATCGATCTCGAGCGCAACGATCTCGGCCGCATCGCGCAACCGGGCACGGTCGTCGTCGACGAGCTCATGAGCGTCGAAACCTATGCCCATGTTCACCACATCGTCTCGAACGTCAGCGCGACGCTGCGCCGCGACGTCACGCCGGGCGAGGTGATCCGCGCCGTGTTTCCGGGCGGCACGATCACGGGCTGCCCGAAAGTGCGCTGCATGCAGATCATCGCCGAGCTCGAAGGCTGCGGCCGCGGCGCGTACACGGGCGCCTTCGGCTATCTCAATCGCGACGGCGACCTCGATCTCAACATTCTCATCCGGACGATGACGCAGAGCGGCGACCAGCTGCGCTGGCGCGCCGGCGCAGGCATCGTCGTCGACTCGGTCGCCGCGCGCGAACTCGACGAGACGCGGCACAAGGCGCGCGGCCTGCTGCGCGCGCTCGGACTTGACGCATGACGCCGCGCAGCTTCGTCAACGGCCGCGCCGGCGATGCGATCGACGCGCGCGACCGCGGACTGCTCTACGGCGACGGCCTGTTCGAGACCGTGCTGTTCGTCGACGGCGCCGCGCCGCTGTGGCTGCGCCACCGCGCGCGCCTCGAGAGCGACGCGGCGCGGCTGGCGCTGCCGCTGCCCGACGTCGATGCGGTATTTGCGACCGCGCGCGAGGCCTGCCGCGGCATCGCGCGTGCAGCCGTGCGCATCACGCTGACGCGCGGCGTCGGCGAACGCGGCTACGCGCCGCCGGCCGCGCCCGAACCGGTCTGGGTCGTGACGGCGACGCCGGCGCCGACGGTTCCGCCGGATTGGTACGTGCACGGAATCCGGGTACGCTGCTGCGGTTTGCGTCTCGCGACGCAGCCGCGTCTGGCCGGCATCAAGCACCTCAACCGGCTCGAACACGTGCTGGCGCGCGCGGAATGGAACGATCCGGCCGTCGCGGAAGGACTGCTCGGCGATGCGCACGGCAACGCGATCGGCGCGACTGCGGCGAATCTGTTCGTCGTCCGCGACGGACGCCTGCTGACCCCGGCGCTCGACGAGTGCGGCGTTGCCGGCGTCACGCGCGCCGACCTGCTGGAAGGCCGCGATGTCGGCGTGGTGCGGCTAACCTGGGACGAAGTCATGCGAGCCGACGAAGTATTCCTGACCTCCAGCCTGCGCGGCATCCTGCCGGTCAATCGCATCGACGACCGCGCGTTTGCGCCGGGACCGGTCGCGCGCGCGCTGCAGGCGCACTGGCGCGAGCGCGGCCTGATGGAGCCCGCGCATGGCTAAGGGCAAGCCCAAGAAGGCGAAAGCCGCGAGCCGCAAGCCGAAACGCGGCGGCGGACTGCGCGCCTTTTTCGCGCTGCTGCTGATCGCGCTCGCCGCGGGCGGCTGGTGGGTCTGGCGCGACTGGACCGCGTTCGTCGACACACCCCTGCGCGTCGGCGAGGCGGCCGTGCTCGATGTGCCGTCCGGCGCATCGTTTGCGGCGATCCGGCGGCAGATCCGCGACGCGGGCTTCAGCGACGCGCACGATCTGTACTGGCGCGCGCTGGCGCAGCGCATGGGCGTCGCGTCGCGCCTGCGCGCCGGCGAATACGCCGTGCCGCCGGGCACGACGCCGCGCGAACTGCTGCGGCGCATGGCGGCCGGCGACGTTATCCGGCATCGCTTCACCATCGTGGAAGGGTGGACATTTCGCCAACTGCGCAGCGCGCTCGCCGCCGAGACCGGTGTCCGGCAAAGCCTGGCCACGCTGTCGGACGCCGAGATCATGCGCAAGCTCGGCGCCGGGGCCGACCATCCCGAAGGCCGCTTCCTGCCCGAAACCTATCTGTGGACGCGCGGCGACAGCGACGTCGACCTGTTGCGCCAGGCGCACGAGGCCATGACGCGTGCGCTCGATCAGGCGTGGACGGCGCGCGCGCCCGACCTGCCGTTGGAATCGGCGTACCAGGCCCTGATCCTGGCCTCGATCGTCGAGCGCGAAACCGGCAAGGCCGACGAGCGGCCGGCGATCGCCGGCGTGTTCGTGCGGCGCCTGCGCCTGGGCATGAAGCTGCAGACCGATCCGACCGTGATCTACGGCCTCGGCAGCAGCTTCGACGGCAACCTGCGCCGCCGCGATCTCGACACCGACACGCCCTACAACACCTATACGCGGGTGGGGCTGCCGCCGACGCCGATCGCGCTGCCGGGTGCGGCCGCGCTGCGCGCCGCCGTGCAGCCGGCTCCCGGCGATGCGCTGTACTTCGTCGCCCGCGGCGACGGCTCGCACGAATTCAGCGCGAATCTCGACGCGCACAATCGCGCGGTCGCGCGCTACCAGTTGCGGCGCACGCCATGACCGCGGCCGCATTCGTCACGCTCGAAGGCGGCGAGGGCGCGGGCAAGAGCACCGTGCTCGCGCACATCCGCGACTATCTGGCGGCAGCCGGCATCGACGCGCAGTTCACGCGCGAACCCGGCGGTACGCCGGCCGGCGAAGCGATCCGCGGCGTGCTGCTGGATCCCGCCTACCGGGGTCTCTGTGCCGAATCCGAGCTGCTGCTGATGTTCGCCGCGCGCGCGCAGCTCGTGCGCGACGTCGTGCGGCCGGCGCTCGCCGCCGGACGCTGGGTCGTCAGCGACCGGTTCACCGATGCGAGCTTCGCCTACCAGGGCGGCGGCCGCGGCCAGCCCGAAGCGCGGATCGCCGACCTCGAAGCCTGGGCCGCCGACGGACTGCGGCCCGATCTCACACTGCTGCTCGACCTGCCGGTCGCGCAGGGCATGGCGCGCGCGGGTTCGCGCGGCGGCGAAGCCGACCGCATCGAACGCGAGCAGCTCGATTTCTTCGAACGCGTGCGCGCCGCCTATCGGGCGCGCGCCGCCGCCGACCCGGAGCGATTCCGCCCGATCGACGCGAGCCGCCCGATCGGCGACGTGCTCGTCCAGGTCGAGCGGACCCTCGCCCGGTTCCTCTCGGCGCGGAGCGCACCATGAGCGGTGCCGACTGGAATCGTCCACTCTGGAACAATGTCCTCGAACGCCGGCGCCGCGGCGCGATGCCGCATGCGCTGCTGCTGAGCGGGCCGGCAGGACTCGGCAAGCGCGCGTTCGCTGCGGGGCTCGCGGCGCTGCTGCTCTGCGAAAACGGCGGCGACGGCGCCTGCGGCCGCTGCCGCGGCTGCCTGCTCGTGGCCGCCGGCAGCCATCCGGACCGCGTCGAGGTCAATCTCGAACTGCGCGAGGACGGCAAGACGCTACGCACCGAAGTCACGGTCGACCAGATCCGCCGGCTGTCGCAGCGCCTGTCGATGACGGCGCAATTCGGCGGCCATCAGGTCGCCCTGATCGATCCGGCCGACCTCATGAACACGTCGGCCGCCAACGCGCTGCTCAAGACGCTCGAGGAACCCGGGGCGGGCACGGTCATGCTGCTCGTCAGCGACCAGACCTCGCGGCTGCCGGCGACGATCCGCTCGCGCTGCCAGCGCCTGGACTTCGTGCTGCCGAATGCGGCCGACGCGATGGCCTGGCTCAAGGCCCAGGGCGTGGACGGCGCGGCGCAGGCGCTCGATGCGGCCGCGGGCAATCCGGGCCTCGCGCTCGAACTCGCGCGCGGCGGCGGGCTCGCGCTGCGCACCGAGGTCGCGACCGACCTCGGCCAGCTCTGGACGCGCAAGGCCGTGCCGGCCGAAGTGGCCAACCGCTGGGCCAAGGGCGACGGCGAGCGCCGCACCTGGTTCGCCGCGCAGCTCGCACAGGCCGAGGCGGCCGCGCAGGCGCGCGGCGCGCGCGGGCCGCTCGCCTTGACCGCCATCAGCGATTTCAACAAGCTAGCGCAGTGGTTCCGCGAGGCGGGCCGCGTGCGCGAGCAATTGCGCACACCGGTACGCAGCGAACTGCTTCTCTTGGAACTGTTGCTGGCCTGGCGCGCGTTGGCGCCGGCGGCGAGGAGGGCGTGACATGGCAACCCCGGCAATGGGCGGAATGCCGCGGCAAGGCATTCTGTCGCTGGCGATCAAGGACAGGGGCGCGCTCTACAACGCCTACATGCCGTTCGTGAAGAACGGCGGCCTGTTCGTTCCGACGGCCAAGCGCTATTCGCTCGGCGACGAAGTCTTCATCCTGCTGACGCTCATGGAAGAAAAGGATCGCCTGCCGGTCGCCGGCAAGGTCGTCTGGATCACGCCGCCGGGCGCGCAGGGCAATCGCACGGCCGGCATCGGCGTGCAGTTCAACGAATCCGCCGACGGCGAAGCCGCGCGGACCAAGATCGAATCGATACTCGCCGGCATCCTCGGGTCGGATCGTCCGACCCACACGATGTGATGCGGGTACTCGTCCTCGGCGCCGGCGCGACCGGCGCCTATTTCGGCGCACGCCTGATCCAGTCGGGCTGCGCCGTTTCGTTTCTGGTGCGTCCGGCACGCGCGGAACTGCTGCGTCGCGAGGGGCTGCGCGTGCGCAGTCCGCACGGCGATTTCGCGGGGCCCGTCGATCTGCTGACCGCGATACCGCCGGCGGCGACGTTCGATCTGATCGTGCTGTCGTGCAAGGCCTACGACCTCGACACCGCGCTCGCGGCGATCGCGCCGGCGGTCGGTCGCGACAGCCGCGTGCTGCCGCTGCTCAACGGACTGCGTCATCTCGATCTGCTCGACCTCGCCTTCGGCGCGCATCGCGTGCTCGGCGGACTGTGTCACATCTCCGTCGCGCTGCAGTCCGACGGCAGCGTGCAGCATATGGGACAGCTGCACCGGTTGACCTTCGGCGCGCGCGGATCCGACGAACGTCTCGACGCGCTGTCGACCGAGCTGCTGGCGGCAACCGCCGACGTGCGCCGCAGCGAGCGCATCGTCGACGCGATGTGGGAAAAATTCGCTTTCCTCGCGACGCTCGCCGCGATGACCTGCCTGATGCGCGGATCGGTCGGCGAGATCGTCTCGACGCCCGACGGCGCCGGGCTGCTGCGGCGCTGCTATGCCGAAGCCTGCGCCGTCGCGGCAGCCGCCGGCCATGCAGTCGCCGAGGACGCGAAGACCGAAGCGACGGCGATACTGACGACGCCGGATTCGCCGCTGAAAGCATCGATGCTGCGCGACCTGCTGCGCGGTGCGGCCACCGAATGCGAACACATCATCGGCGACCTGATCGGCCGCGGTGCCGCGCATGATGTCGATATGCCGCTGCTGCGTGCTGCGGCGGCGCATTTGCGCGTGTACGAAAGAGAAACAAATAGAGGATAGTAGGCAGGAACTGGAAAGCGAGGCCCCGCCTTCTCTAGTTCCTGCCTGCTACCCTCTGGTTTTTCTTCTCACTCGACGCGATCCCATCCGTCCTTCGGCGCAAACCGCTTGCCGTAGCGGCTCGCGAGCGCTTCGAGCTGCGCCTTGACCTTGGCCGCGCCTTCGCTGCGGATGTGCGCGATCGGGCCGCCGCGGAACGGCGCGAAGCCGGTGCCGAAGATCACGCCGGCATCGAGCAGGTCGGCGTTCTCGACGACGCCTTCGGCCAGGCACGCGACGGATTCGTTGAGCATCGGCAGGATCATGCGATCGGTGATGTCGGCCGGCGCCTCGTAGTTCGGATCGACCTGCGGCTTGACCGGCTTGCCGTCCTGCCAGACGTAGAAGCCCTGGCCGTCCTTCTTGCCGCGCTTGCCCGATTCGAGCAGCGCTTCCATGCCCTTGGGCAGATCCAGGCCGAGGAATTCGGCGAGGATCTTTCCGACCGACGCGCAGACGTCGAGGCCGACCGTGTCGGCGAGTTCGATCGGCCCCATCGGCATGCCGAACTTCTTCGCCGCCTTGTCGAGCACCGGCCCCGGCACGCCTTCGCTGTAGAGCGTCATCGCCTCGAGCAGGTACGGCATCAGGATGCGGTTGACGAGAAAGCCCGGCGAACTCTTGACCGGCACGGGCAGCTTGTCGATGGCCTTGCAGAACGCGAGCGCGCGCTTGACTGCGTCGGGTTCGAGGCGCTCGTGGGTCACGACCTCGACCAGCGGCATCATCGCGACCGGATTGAAAAAGTGCAGTCCGAGGAAAAGTTGCGGACGCTGCAGGTTCGCGCTGAGCTGGTCGAGCGGGATGCTCGAGGTGTTCGTCGCGAGCAGCTCGCCTTCGTGGAACGTCGATTCGACCTGGGCGTACAGCGCCTGCTTGGCCTCGAGATTTTCGTAGATCGCCTCGATGACGAGGTCGGCCTTGGCCGCGCCGGCTCCGCCGACGTCGGCCTGCAGGCGCTCCAGTGCCGGGGTGATGCGCTCCGGCGTCTTCAGCCGCTTGGCGTACAGCTCGCGCGCGCGGTCGAGCGCAGGCTGGATGAACTTCATCTCGCGATCCTGCAGCGTGACCTGGAAGCCGCGCAGCGCGCACCAGGCGGCGATGTCGCCGCCCATGACGCCGGCGCCGACGACATGTACGTGGTCGATGCCGTGGGCCACGCCGCCGCCGAGTCCCTTGAGCTGTTCCTGCAGGAAGAACACGCGGATCAGGTTGCGCGCCGTGGAGGTCTGCGCAAGCTTCGCGACCGCGCGAGCCTCGGTGTCGAGGCGTCTGCCGAGCGGGCCGCCGCGGCGCCAGGTTTCGATCAGCGCGAACGGTGCGGGGTAGTGCGAGGGACTGGCCTTGGCCGCGGTCTGCTTGCGCACCATCGGCGCGAGCGCCTGGCGCGTCGGCCACAGGTTCGTGGCCCACGCCAGCGCGCGCTGCTTCAGCGGGCGCGTCGGCGGGTGCAGGATGACCTCGCGCGCTTTCTCCACGAGCAGCTCCGGCGACGCGAGCGCGTCGACGAGGCCCATGGCGCGCGCGTTCTCGGCCGAGGCGTTGCGGCCGCTCAGCATGAATTCGAGCGCCGCCGGCGCGCCGATCAGGTACGGCAGTCGCGCGCTGCCGCCCCAGCCCGGGAAGATCCCGAGCTTGACCTCGGGCAGGCCGATCCGCGTCGACGGGTCGCGGCTCGCGACGCGGTAGCGGCAGGCCAGCGCCAGCTCGGTGCCGCCGCCCATGCAATGACCGTGGATCGCCGCCACGGTGCGGCAGGGCAGGCGCGAGAAACGCTCGAACACGCGCTGGCCGTTCTGGATCGATTCGAGGACCGAGCCGGTCTTCTCGTACTGCTCGAACTCGCGGATGTCGGCGCCGGCGATGAAGCCCGCACTCTTGGCCGAGCGGACGATCACGCCCTTCGGCGGCTCGATCGACAGACGCTCGATGATCTCGCCGAGTTCGTCGAGGACGGCGCGCGAGAATGTATTGACGCTGGCACCGGCTCGGTCAAAGCTCAGCACGACGATGCCGTCGCTGCCGCGTTCGGTCTTCCAGTGGGAGAAGCGGAGTCCTTCGAACATGGCGCGGCTGATTGCTGGTAGGGGCGGGCTATGATCCGTGCTGGCTGCGCCTCTGGTCAATCCGCGAAGGTAGGGATAATGTCGGCCGCAATCGCAGGGTCGCAGCAAGACAGGCAAGGGGCAGTCTTCAGCGCGTGAACGTCGAAACCACCGAGAGCCAACTGAGTTCCCGACTGTTCGACCGCGTCATCGCGTCGAAGCAGAATCTGGTCGTGGTCGAGACCGGCGACGTCGCCGACGTGCTCGCGCAGTTTCGTCAGTTCGCGCTGCGCAGCGGGCAGTCCATCTATCAATGGCAGGACGATCTCGGCATCAGTTCGCTGCGCGAAGGCGAAGTGCGCGTGCCGGGCTCCAAGCGCATGGCCGACGCGCTGCGCTACATCCTGCAAAGCATGCATTTCGGGATTTATCTGTTCGTCGGCGCCGAAGGCCATCTGCGCCCGCCGAACATCGGCCTGCTGCGCCAGATCGGCCGCGCCAAGGGCGGCAACGAACGCAAGGTCGTCTTCATCGGCGGTACGCTGACTATGCCCGACAGCCTCGAGGACGTGACCGAACACTTGAGCTTCGAGCGCGTGATGCCGCAGCGTCCGCGCCTGCGCGACGGACGCTGGGTGATCTGATGGCGCGAGAGGAAAGAGGCCAGGGCTCGGTACTCATCGTCGCGACGAACCGCGACGACCGGCGCGTGCTGTTCGACACGCTGGACGGACAGAACTTCGACGCGATCTACACCGCGAAGGATCTCCATCAGGCGCTCGCGTTCCTGAATCAGGATCCCGACATCGACGTCGTGCTCATCGAGTTCGTCGGTGCGGCGCGCGAGGCCGTTGCGTTCTGCACGCAGATGAAGGGCGACGAGCGCCTGGCGCGCGTGCCGGTGATCGGACTGCTGCCGGCCGATACGGCCGAGCGGCACTGGGACTGGGCGCGCATGCCGCCGGGCGTCATCGACTGGCTGCGCTCGCCGGTGGACGGCGCCGAGGCGCTCGCGCGCGTGCGCCAGGCGTTGGTGCTCGCGCGCGGCGGTACCGCGACACCCGACGCGCCGGGACGCCCGGCCGGCGGAGACCGTTATCAGTTCGCGTTCGAAGGCAGCCTCGACGAACTCGTGATCTCCGATCCGAAGACCGGCAAGATCATCGAGGTCAATCCGGTATTCCTGCAGCGTTCGGGTTTCCCGGCGCCGCAGGTCGTCGGCCATTCGCTCGACATCATCAGCAAGAGCCACACGCGCGAGCAGCGCGTCGAACTGAATGCGCGCCTCACGCGCGAAGGCAGCGTGCGCTATCGCTGCCAGAAACCGCGCGCCGACGGCGGCAGCTATCCGGTCGAGGTCGTGTCGCGGCTCGCGGTGCGCGCCGGCAAGCTCGTCCACTTCACGATTCTGCGCGACCTCGGCGAACTCGGCCGGCTGCAGCAGTCGCTGGGCCTGCTCGCCGAGGCGATCGAAGTCGGTGCCGGCGACGAAGGCGTGAAGCAGATCGTGCGTCTGCTCGTCGACTGGCTCGAACTCGACTACGTCACGCTCGTTTCCTCGCGCGCCGACCAGCCGCACGAGGTCCAGCCGATCACGCTGTACCAGCGCGTCAGCATGCCCGGCGACGCGCCCGATCCGCTGAAGCAGCCGACGCTGCGTCAGGTGCTCGACGGCAGCAGCGTGATCCACCTGGCCGAAGCATGGAAACGCGTCGAGCGAGATTCCTTCCTCGGCTTCACGCGCTTCGAAGCCTTCGTCGGCCTGCCGCTGCGCGACGAGCGCCGCACCGTGCTCGGCGCACTGCTGCTCGGACGGCGCTCCGCACTGCCCGAATCCACGACGATCGTCGACACGCTGCGCGTCGCCGCGGGACGGCTCGCGCTCGAACTCGAACTGCGCCGCTCGCGCGACCAGGGCAAGGCCAAGGCGCTGCAGGACGCGCTGACCGGTCTGCCGAACCGCCTGCTGTTCAACGACCGTCTTGAAACCACGATCAACGAAGCGCATCGCACGGGCGAAATGTTCGCCGTGCTGTTCGTCGATCTCGACCGCTTCAAGAACATCAACGACTCGCTCGGCCATGGCGTCGGCGATCAGGTGCTCGACGCCGTGTCGCGCCGCCTGCGCGCGAGCGTGCGCGCGTCCGACACGGTCGCGCGCTACGCCGGCGACGAATTCACGCTGATCCTGCGCCACATCGTGCAGCGCGACGACGTCATGCGCATCGCCGAGAAGATCGTGCGTGTCATGGAGGTGCCGCTGACGCTCGAAGACGGCTCGGAACTCCACATCACCGCGTCGATCGGCATCAGCTTCTATCCCGACGACGCGACCACGGCCGAGCGGCTGCTCAAGCACGCCGACGTCGCGATGTACAGCGCCAAGGGCATGGGCCGGAACAATTTCCAGACCTATGTCGCAGTGCCCGAAGAGTCGCACCAGCAGCGCATCGCGCTGGAGACCAAGCTGCGCGTCGCCGAGCGCAACAACGAACTGCGCGTCTACTACCAGCCGCAGGTCGACTCGCGCAGCGAGGACATCGTCGGCATGGAGGCGCTGATCCGCTGGGAGCATCCCGAGCTCGGCATGATCAGTCCGGGGTTCTTCATTCCGCTGGCCGAGGAGACCGGGCTCATCGTGTCGATCGGCGAGTGGGTGCTGCGCGTGGCCTGCACGGAAACCAAGCGCTGGCAGACGCGGTTCAATCTGCCGCTGCGCGTCAGCGTCAACCTGTCGGCGCTGCAGATCAAGCAGCCGAATCTCGTCGAGATCGTCCGCAACATCGTCGACGAGACCGGCATAGACCCGACGCTGCTCGACCTCGAAGTCACCGAGAGCATCAGCGTCAAGTCGATTCCGAATCTCATGGAGACGCTGCAGGCGCTGCGCGACCTCGGCTGCCGCATCTCGATCGACGACTTCGGCACGGGCCAGTCATCGCTCGACTACATCCGCCGTTTTCCGGCCGACAAGATCAAGATCGACCAGGTGTTCGTACGCAACATCGGCGTCGACCCCGACGACGAGGCCATCGTGCGCGCGACGATCAACATGGCGCACAGCCTCAAGCTCGGCGTGGTTGCCGAGGGTGTGGAGATCGAGGAGCATTTCAATTTCCTGCGCGACCACGGCTGCGAGGAACTGCAGGGCTATCTGTTCTGCCGTCCGCTGGCGCCGGTCAGCTTCGAGAACATGCTCGTCGAACGCGAAAAGCTGTTCGGCGGCGCGGCCGCGGCGCAGGATCTGCTGCCGCGTTGAGTCCCGGGCTTGGGTGCGGCGCGCCGGCGTGGGACACTCGCGCCGCGCGGCGGCCGGAAGCGGGCTCGGCCGTTGCGGGCATATCCCGGCGGTCTCGACGATTTTCGACGAGGGCGCGGAACTTCGATACGGCTGACATTGTCTTGATCCGGGCCTGGCGCGACGCGCGTCCGGATCACGATGCGGCACGAGCGGAGTCAACACGTGGAAGCAGTGATGGGATCTGGTTTTCTGGTCTGGGGACGCGAGCGCGATGCCGCTCCGCGGCGCGAGGCGCCGCGGCCGGTGCAGGAAGCGGCGTCGGCGAGTGCAGGGAGTACGGCCCGGATGGGCGACGAAGTGTCCGACAACGTGCTGGTCGAGCGCGTGCAGAAGGGCGACAAGCGCGCCTTCGATCTGCTCGTGCGGCGCTATCAGCACAAGGTGGTCAGCGTGATCTCGCGCTATGTGTCCGACTGGGCCGAATGCCAGGACGTCGCGCAGGAAGCCTTCATCCGCGCCTACCGCGCGATCGGCGCATTCCGCGGCGACAGTGCCTTCTATACCTGGGTCTATCGCATTGCGATCAACACGGCCAAGAACTACCTCGTGTCGCAGGGGCGCCGCCCGCCGACCGACGACGTGGCCGTCGACGATGCCGTGCAGCTCGACGCCGGCATCCGGCTCAAGGACAGCGCCACGCCCGAGCGCGAGCTGCTGCGACAGGAAATTGAACGAACCGTATTCGCGACGGTCGAACAGCTGCCCGACGAACTGCGCACCGCGATCACGCTGCGCGAAGTGGACGGACTGTCCTACGAAGAGATCGCCGAGCAGATGCAATGCCCCATCGGGACGGTGCGTTCCCGCATCTTCCGGGCGCGCGAAGCCATCGACACGCAATTGCGTCCGCTCGTTGCGGACAGCGAGGTTTGATCGTCATGAGCACTGAAACCAAGGAACACCTGTCGGCGCTGATGGACGGCGAGATCGAGCGCGACGCGGCACGGTTCGTCCTGCGCGCGGTCGAGACCGATCGCACGCTGGCCGCCGACTGGTCGCGCTTCCATCTCGTGCGCGACTGCCTGCAGCGTCGCGACGTGCTCGTCGCCGACGCGGGATTCGCCGCCGCCGTCATGGCGCGCATCGACATCGAGACCGCGCCGGCGCAGGCTGGCAGCTCCCGCTGGGTGCGCTATCTGTCGGGCGGTGCCGTCGCCGCTGCGGTCGCGGTCGTCGCGCTGATGGCTTCGTCGCCGATGCAGCCGCCGGCCCAGGTCGGCACGGTGGCGAGCAGCGTTGGCACGGCGCCGCCCGTGCGTACCTCGACCTTCAACGACAGCTCGCTCGGTCCCCGCATCCCGCTGGCGCAGCCCGCGTCGGCGACGGTCGGCGGGGAAACGCTGTTCGCGCCGGGCTACGACCTGCGCTCGCAGCCGTCCAACGGCTGGCGTCCGGCCGCCGAGTCCGGCTTCAACGCGCGGACGCCGCAGGCGCCTTACGTGCTGCTGATCGTTCCGATGAAACCCATGGTACAGCCCGAACCGAACGCGCAGCCGCGTCTGCAGTAATCCGGCGCATCACCCTGACGGCCCCGGCGTGTCACGCCGGGGCCGTTCGTTTGTGCGGCGCTTGAATCGGCGGCGTCGGGCGCCAGATGAACGGATATCGACCGATTTCGACGCCACGGAACTTTGCGGACTCAGCGTTCTCAAAGCGGCGTCCGGAGTCTTCCGGGAACACCCGGCGTCGTCCGGGCAGTGCCCACAAAATCAGCAAAGGCAAATAGTATGCAACGAGGCATAGTGAAGTCTCTTGCCCTGTCCTTCGCAGGGTTGATCTTTTTCGCGGCCGCTTCGGCCCAGGCGTACGACCTGCCGGACTTCACCGCGCTCGTCGACAAGAACGGCGGCGCGGTCGTCAATGTCCAGGCGCGTCAGAACGGCGGCGACGACAACGCCGCAGGCGCCGCCGTTCTGACG
>NZ_DATIGT010000223.1:0-14853 GCF_035481375.1 Tahibacter sp. | reverse complement strand
CACCTGCGTGCCGCGGCGTCGCGTCGGCGACGCCGCGGCCGTCGCTCACGGCGCCGCCGGCGCGCGCAGGGTCGTTTCGAACAGCTTGAGGATGCGCGCGTATTCGTCGCGCCAGGCCGCCGCGTGGGTGAAGCCGTGGCGCTCCAGCGGATAGGGTGCAAGTTCCACATTGTCCTTCTTCAGTTCGATCAGGCGCTGGAACAGGCGCACCGAATCCTGGAAGAACACGTTGTCGTCGATCATGCCGTGCGCGATCAGCAGCGGTCCCCTGAGGCCGCCGGCGAATTCGATCGGCGAGCTGCGGCGGTAGGCGATGTCGTCGATCTCGGGCGTGTTGAGAATGTTCGAGGTGTATTCGTGGTTGTACTGCGTCCAGTCGGTGACCGGACGCAGCGCGGCGCCGGCCTTGAACACGTCGGGCGCGTTGAACATCGCGATCAGCGTCATGAAGCCGCCGTAGGAGCCGCCGTAGAGGCCGACGCGGTCCGGATCGCCGTTGTGTTCCTTGGCGAGCCAGTTCACGCCGTCGACGAGGTCTTCGAGTTCGGGCTTGCCCATGTGGCGATAGATCGCCGTGCGCCAGTCGCGGCCATAGCCTTCGGATGCGCGATAGTCGAGGTCGAGCACGAGGTAGCCGCGTTCGGTCAGCAGGTTGTGGAACATCTGCTCGCGGAAATAATACGGATAGCTCAGATGCGTATTCTGCGTGTAGCCGGCGCCGTGCACGAACAAGACGATCGGCCGCTTGCCGGATGCGCCCGCGGCCGGCGTATACAGCTTGCCCCAGATCGGTTCCTTCGCGTGCGAGGACGGCACCGGCACGATCTTCGGTTCCTGCCATGCGATCGCCTTGAATTCCGCCGTGCGCGTGTCGGTGAGCTGGCGCACGCTGCCGCCGTCGGCCGGCAGCACGCTGATCTGCTGCGGCAGATAGCTCGACGAATGCGCCGCGAGCAGGCGCCTGCCGTCGGGCGACAGCGCGAAGTTCTCGATGCCCTTGAGCGTCGTCAGGCGCGCGGTCGCACCGCCGCCGGCCGGAACGCGGTAGACGTCGTAGCTGTACGGCGCCTCGGCGTTGCTCTTGAAGTAGATCCAGTTGCCGTCGGGCGACACGGCGGGCGAGGAAACCTCGAAGCGGCCCTGCACGAGCGCCCGCGCCTTGTCGCCGTCGCGCTTCGTATACAAGGCTGCGAAACCGGATTCTTCCGACACGTACCACAACGTGCGATTGTCCGGCAGCCAGCCGAATTCGTTGAAGTTCCAGTTGATCCAGGCCGGGTCGGTCAGGCGATGGCGCGTGGTCAGCGCCGGCTTGTCGGTATTCGCGATGGTCGCGATCCAGCGGTCCTTGTTGTCGGTCGCGCGCAGCATCACGGCGGCCTGACTGCCGTCGCGCGCGAACCGGATCGCGGCGACCGAGATCATGCGCACGACTTTCTCGGGCTTGTCGGACTTCTTGCCATCCTTGCCGCGAGCGGTCTTCTTGTCGTCTGCCTTCTTCGCGTCGGCCTTGTCCTTGGCAGCCGTCTCGTCTGCCTTGGCCTTCGCTTTTTCGTTCTCGCTGCGGATCGCGGCGAGCGGATCGTCGCCGGCGCCGGGCAGCGCGGCGAAATCGAGCTTCGTCGCGGTCTGCTTCGCGAGATCGACATGCCACAGCGTTTCCGGCGCGGGATTGCCGCGGCCGACGCGCGTACGCACGTCCTCGACTTCCTCGTAGCCCGACTCGGTCACGTACATCGGCATCTTGCCCGCGCGGCCCGCGTCGAAACCCTTGGGCGTCGTCGCGACGACGAGCCAGCGCCCGTCGGGAGACAGCACGCTCGCGGCCGTGATCTGCACGTCGTCGCCGAGATAGACCGGCTGGGCCGCGCGGCTCGGATCGGCCTTGCGCAGTTCCTCGGCGCGTGCCTTCAGCGCCTCCTTGTTGTCGCGGTCCTGCTTGAGCGTTTCGATGAGGCGCAGCTGCAGCTGCTCGAAATCGCCGGGCTTGATGTCCTTGGGATTCTTTTCGGCCTTGAGCACCGCGATCGGAAAATTCACCCCGCTGGCGAATTCGTAGCCGTACCAGTCGTTGCCGACGCGGTACTGCAGCGTGGCCTCGTCGGCGGAGAACTGCGGCGCACTTTCTTCCTCGCCGCTGCGCGTCACCTGGATCAGGCGGCCGCTGGCCGTCTCGCGCACGAATACGTCACCGTTGCGCACGAACGCGGCGCGGCCGCGCGCCTTGTCGAACACCGCGTCCTTGCCGTCGATCGCCGCGAGCTCGGCCGCGCTCAGCACGCTGTCCTTGCCGTCGGCGGCATCGACGCGGTGCACGTCGCGCACGACCGAATCGCTGCGCTTGAGCGAATAGAAGATCGCCGCACCGTCGGTGGACCAGTACGGCGACTCGACGGCAGCGCCGATCCAGTCGGGCTCGGCCATGATCTGGTCGAGCGTGAGCGCAGCCTGGGCCGGCAGCGCGGCGAGGGCGGTCAGGGCGGCAACGGCGAGACGGAGTCGGACGGACATGGACGGATTCCCCGGAGCAGAGCGCCCGAGCATAGCCAACCGGTCCGCGGTTTAGCCGTGGCAATGGTCATTGCCATGCGGGAGGAGAGTGTTGCGTTGGTCGGGAATGGTTAGCCGTTGGAGCGACGGCGCAACCCTCCTTTTCAGGGGGAGGGCGGGGATGGGTGTCCTCCGTGCCGACGCCATCTCGCCGAAGCCGGCCAGCGCGGGGGCGGGCAACGCCCGCGCTACACGCTGTGGCACCATTCGGGACTTTGCCGGAGCCCCGCCATGCCACTACCCGCCGTCGAAATCGAAACCCGGCCCCGGCCGACTCACAGCGTGATCTGGCTGCATGGCCTCGGGGCCGACGGTCACGACTTCGCGCCGATCATTCCCGAGCTCGTGGCGCGCGAGTGGCCGGCGATCCGCTTCGTGTTCCCGCATGCGCCGATCCGTCCGGTCACGATCAACGGCGGCATGGCCATGCGCGCCTGGTACGACATCAAGGGCACGGACATCGCCTCGCGCCAGGACGAGGCCGGCGTGCGCGAGTCGGTGACGCAGGTCGACGCGCTGATCGCGCGCGAGCAGGACCGCGGCGTGCCGGCCGGGCGCGTGTTTCTCGCGGGTTTCTCGCAGGGCGGCGCGATCGCGCTGGCCGGCGGGCTGCGCCATGCCAAGCGCCTGGGCGGCATCGTCGCGCTGTCGACCTATCTGCCGATCCACGAAACCACCGAGGCCGAGCGCAGCACGGCCAATGCCGGGCTGCCGGTCTTCATGGCCCACGGCAGCCACGACCCGATCGTGCCGCAGCCGCTCGGCACGCGGTCGCGCGACCTGCTGCAGACGCTCGGCCATCCGGTCGACTGGCACACCTACCCGATGGCACATACCGTCATTGCGGAGGAAATCGCCGACCTGCGGCAATGGCTGGGGGCGCGCCTCGCGGCATAATCCGCCGCAGTATCCGGCGCCGGGGAGGGCGCAGGTTGGCCAGACCCGAACGCACCTCCGCGGCCGCGACCGACGACGATCCCACCCACCACTGGCTGCCGAATTTCTGCAGCTGGCCCGTGCTGTTCGCGCTCGTCGTCATCGGCGAGCTCGTCGCGCTGATCGTGGTACTGGCCGCGAGCGACGTCGAGGTGCCGACCTGGGAGAGCTTCGGCACGGCCAGCCTGTTCGTGCAGTGGCTCGCGGTGATCTGGACCGTCTGCCTGTGCAAGGCGCGGCCGCTGCTGCTGCGCCTCGCTCCGTGGATGGGCGAGTTCGCCGCCTACACGCTGATGCTCGTCACGACCGTGCTCGCCAGCTGGATCGTGTTCGCGATCGACCGCAATCTCATGCTCGGCCTGATCAGCCCGGAGGCAGACCCGGCGCGCTTCATCCTGCGCAACAGCGTGATCTGCGCGCTGATCGGCGGCGCCGTGCTGCGCTATTTCTATGTGCAGGAACAGTGGCGCGCGCGCATCCACGCCGAGGAACGCGCGCGCTTCGAGGCGCTTCAGGCGCGCATCCGGCCGCATTTCCTGTTCAACAGCATGAACGTCATCGCGAGCCTCATCCGCGCGCGGCCGGTGCAGGCCGAAGCCGCGGTCGAGGATCTTTCGGATTTGTTCCGCGCCGCGCTCGGACGCGAGGACGCGCGCGGCACGCTCGGCGAGGAACTCGATCTCGCGCGCGGCTACCTGCGCATCGAGCAGCTGCGCCTCGGCGACCGCCTCGCCGTCGACTGGCGCGTCGACGCGCTGCCGCGCGATCTCGAACTGCCCTCGCTGCTGCTGCAGCCGCTGGTGGAGAACGCGGTCTACCACGGCATTCAGCCGCTGCCCGAAGGCGGCACGGTCGAGGTCGCCGGCAGCGTCGATGCGGCGCAGGTCGAGATCGTCGTGCGCAATCCGTGTCCACCGCCGTCCGCGCGCCGTGGGCGCGGCAACGGCATGGCGCTCGCGAACATCCGCAGCCGCCTCGCGCTGCACTACGGCGAGCGCGCGTCGCTCGCCGCCGACGACCACGGCGAGTCGTACGAATGCCGGCTGCGCCTGCCGCTGGTGCGCTGAGCCGATAAAAAACCAGGAGAGACCGATGCGTGTACTGATTGCCGACGACGAACCGCTCGCCCGCGAGCGACTCGCCGCGCTCATCGCCGACACCGGCGGCGAGGTCGTCGCGAGCGTGGAGAACGGCGAACAGGCCGTGCAGCAGGCCGATCAGCTGCGCCCCGACGTCTGCCTGCTCGACATCCGCATGCCCGGTCTCGACGGGCTGGATGCGGCGCGCCTGATCGCGGAGATGACCGACCCGCCCGCGGTGATCTTCTGTACCGCCTACGACGAGTACGCGCTGAAGGCGTTCGACGCGCACGCGGTCGACTACGTGCTGAAGCCGGTCCGGCGCGAACGTCTCGAACAGGCGCTCGCGCGCGCGGGGCGCATCGGAACCAACAAGGTCGACAAGGTCGCCGGCACGCTGGGCCCGCATCGCCAGCGCAGCCACATCTGCGCGCGCGTGCGCGGCAATCTCGTGCTCGTGCCGGTGCAGGACATCCTGTACCTGCAGGCCGAGGACAAATACGTCGTCGTGCACCATGTGAAGGGACAGGTGCTGATCGAGGACGCCCTCAAGGGTCTCGAAGACGAATTCGGCGAGCACTTCGTGCGCATCCACCGCAACTGCCTCGTCGCGCGCGAGCGCATGTCCGGCCTCACGCGCGGCGGCGACGGCCGCGTGTTCGTGAAGATCGACGGCAGCAGTGACGTCCTCGAAGTCAGCCGGCGCAATCTGCCGGGGCTGCGGAAGCTGGTGCGGAGTCTTTAGTCCGGGAATCGGGAATCGTACGAGCGCAGCGAGGATGCGTTGACGCCACCCGCCATACGAGAGCGGCAGGGCTTCCCCGCGCTGCTGCGACGATCCCGATTCCCCATTCCCGGCCTCCCAGGCTACGATGCGGCGTCTCTCCGCCTTTCCGAATGCCTCATGAAATTGCTGCGTATCGCCACGCGCCAGAGCGCGCTGGCTCTGTGGCAGGCCGAGCATGTCGCCGCGCGGCTGCGCGCCGCGCATGCGGACCTGCAGGTCGAACTCGTGCCGATGACCACGCGCGGCGACCAGATCCTCGACCAGCCACTGTCGGCGATCGGCGGCAAGGGACTGTTCCTCAAGGAACTCGAAGTCGCGATGCTCGAAGGCCGCGCCGACATCGCCGTGCACTCGCTGAAAGACGTGCCGATGGAACTCGACGCGGGCTTCGCGCTCGGCGCCGTGCTCGAACGCGCCGATGCGGCGGACGCCTTCGTCAGCAACCGCTATCGCCGCATCGAGGAGCTGCCGCGCGGCGCGCGCGTCGGCACGTCGTCATTGCGGCGCCAGGCGCAGCTGCGTGCGCTGCGGCCCGATCTCGCGCTGTCGGATCTGCGCGGCAACGTCGGCACGCGGCTCGGCAAGCTCGACGCCGACCAGTACGACGCGATCCTGCTGGCCTGCGCCGGCCTCGAACGGCTGGGCCTGTCCGCGCGCATCGCGAACCGGCTCGATCCGCCGCACTGGATACCCGCGGTCGCGCAGGGCGCCATCGCGATCGAATACCGCGCTGTCGACCGCGCGACGCTGCACCGGCTCGCGCCGCTCGACGACGCCGACACGGCCCGCTGCACGGCGGCCGAGCGCGCGATGAACCGCCGCCTGCACGGCAACTGCAGCGTGCCGATCGCGGGCTATTGCCGCGAAATCGAAGCCGGCCTCGAGCTCACGGGCCTCGTCGGCGATGCGGCGAGCGGCAGGCTCTTGCGCGCCACTGCCGCGGGCGTACTCGACGCACCCGAAGCGCTCGGCGAGCGCGTCGCCCAGCTGCTGCTCGACCAGGGCGCCGGCGAGATGCTCGGGCGGACGTAACCGCGAAAGGCAACATAGAAAGGGGAGAGGAAAGAGGAACGGGCAGGGCGAATTCGCCGCGATGAACGCGCCGCGCCGCCACTCGTTGCTCACTTCTCTTCACTCGGTTCCTCGCAAAAAGAAACGGGCCCTGCCGGCCCGTTTCTTTTTGCGCATGTCGCAACAATCAGAAATTGTAGACGAGGTTCGTCGTCATCAGCTGATCGGTCTTCTTGATGCCCGGAGCGACGTCGGTGTTGTGGCGTACCTGGTAGCCGAGCTTGAGCGCGAGCGTCTTGTTCATGTTGACCACGAGGCCCGCGTCGTTCTGGTAGAACGTGTTGTCCGCACCGGCTTCGACGAGGAAGGTGTTCTCGAAACCGGTGTTCTCGTTGAAGCGGTGCTTGAAGCCGATCAGGCCGCGGCCGACGACGTCCGTCTCGGCTTCGCCCGTCAGAACCGGTTCGAAGCGCTTGTAGCCGGGGCCGACTTCGAACGCGAGTTCGGTGCGTTCGTTCTTGATCGCCATGTAGCCGTAGCCGAGCGACAGCACGGCCTGGTAGTCGAACGGCGAGAAGTCATCGTTCTCGTAGCGCAGCGCACCGACGAGATAGCTGCGCTCGTCGAACTTGTAGCCGATCGACGCGCCGGTTTCATATCGGTTCGCGGTGTAGTCGTAGCGCGTGACGGCGGTCGGTACGCCGTTGATGTTCTGGACCGTCGTCGTGTTGCCCTTGGCGCGAAGTGCGGTCAGATAGAAGTTGTCCTTCCAGACGTCGTCTTCCATGCTGAAGTTGAGCTTCGCGTTGAGGTTTTCCGACTTCGCGTTGCCGCGCGACGCGGCGAAGCCGAGTTCGCCGGATCCGGCCCAGCCGCCGTCGGCGGATGCGGAGAGCGGCGCGGCGGCGAGCAGGGCGGCAGCGATCAGGATTTTCTTCATGGGATTCACCCTTGTTCGACAAAAAAATCGGGAGCGTGAAAGCGCCTGCTGAACGCAGGCAAACGGAGCGCCCGGATACTACGGCGACGGATTGAATCCGATATGAATCGGGCCGTGTGCCGCGCGTTTCCGCTCAGACGCTGCGCGCGCCGTAATAAAGATTTACAACGTGACGCGCCTGCGCGAAAAACAGCCAGCGTTCGACGAATACGCCGACGCTGCCGAAAACCAGCGCAAGCGCGGCGAAGGCGGGCGCCAGCGACAGCCATTGCAGCGCTGCGACGATGCAGGCCAGCGGCGCCGCGAAGCCGGCGAGCAGCGCGATCGCGCGCAGCCGCGCCGCATGGCGGCGCGCGAGTACAAATCCCATTTCTTTCGTAATGTAATTCTGCTCCGTGTGCGGACGCTCGAACGCGCTGACCTCGCCGAATGCGGCGAGTCCGGTCGCGCTGCCGATCTGTGCGACCGGCGCGGGATCGTCGATGCGGCGCCAGTACAAGAGCTTGACGAGTGCTGCGGCCAGCGCGGCGAGCACTACGCCGGCGAGCAGCCACGGCGCGATGCCGAGGCGGTCGAATTCGTCCGCGCCGCGGCGCCAGATCGCACCGAGCGGCCAGAGCCAGAGCCCGCCCGTATACGCGGCGAACAGCAGGTAGGCAGGCGCTACGTGCGCGTCGTGCCAGGCCGGAATCGTGCGCAGGCTCGAATAGATGCGCGCGGTGCAGAACACCGTGACATAGGCGCCGAGCGCGAGCAGCGCGCCGGCGATGCGTTGCGCGGCGTTCCAGCCGGTGCCGGGTGCCGCACTGAACGCGCCGACGCCGAGCGCGAGCAGCGGCAGATACGTCGCGACCGACGCGACGCCTTCGCGCGACAGCCACGAACTGCGCCACTGACTGAACGCGCGCCAGGCGCGCAGCGGCCGGCCGAGATGCGCCGTCGACGACAGCAGGCCGGCGCTCACGAGCACGCCGCCGACGGCCAGCGGCACGAGCGTGGCCGTCGTGTCGCGCGGCCACCAGCCCAGCGCGATGCCTGCGCCGAGCAGCGCGAGCAGGCCGTAGCCCGCGCCCGACAGCGTCGTGAAGAAGATGACCGACAGCGCGGGATGCATGGACGCCGGTCAACCCGTGACGACGGCAGTGCCGGTCACGGTGACCATGAGCATGTCGCCGCCTTCCTTGATCTGGATCGTCTCGTAGTCGAAGTCGATGCCGACGACCGCATTCGCGCCAAGATCCTTGGCCGCTTCGACCATGTCCTCGATCGCCGATTCCTTGGCCTTGCGCAGCACTTTCTCGTAGCTGCCGGAGCGGCCGCCGATGATGTCGCGGATGCCGGCGAAGAAATCGCGGAACACGTTGGCGCCGAGGATGGCCTCGCCGCTGACGAGGCCGAGGTAGTTGCGGATCGGATGACCTTCGATCGTGGACGTGGTGGTCAGCAGCATGGCGGTCTTTCCCGGTGTCGGAATGAGGGCGTTCGGATCAGCGCGACAGCAGTTTGTCGACCCAGCGCAGCAGCGGCGACAGCTGCGCGCGGTCGAGCGTGTCGTCGGCGGCGGTCGCGGCGGCTTCGCCGCAGCCCGCGCGGCGCGGTCGCGGCGGCAGGTAGCGGTTGACCGGTGCATAGCCCAGTTCGGGCATCAGCGCGACGCCACCGCGTTCGGCGACGAGCTTCGAGACGGCCGAATCGGCATCGCCGAGATCGCCGAAATGCCGCGCGCGCGTCGGGCAGGCCATGACGCAGGCCGGCTGGCGCTCGCTTTCGGCGAAGGATTCGTTGTAGATGCGATCGACGCACAATGTGCATTTCTGCATGACGCCGCGCTTTTCGCTGTACTCGCGCGCGCCGTAGGGGCAGGCCCAGGAACAGAGCTTGCAGCCGATGCACTTGTCTTCGTCGACGAGCACGATGCCGTCCTCGGCGCGCTTGTAGCTCGCGCCGGTCGGGCAGACGGTGACGCAGTCGGGCGTCTCGCAGTGCAGGCACGAACGCGGGAAATGCACGGTCATCGCCGGCGCGTTTTCGGCAAAACCGGTCTTCGCGAGCTCCTGCAGCGGTCCGTTGCCCTGCGCGTCGCGCCGCGGCTGCACGTCGAAACTGTGGATGCGGTTGAACCAGACGCCGAGCGGCTCGGCGCCGTAGGCGTCCTCGTCGGGCAGCGGACCGAACTGGCCGCCGTCGTTCCATTCCTTGCAGGCGACCGCGCAGGCATGGCAGCCCACGCAGGTATCGAGATCGATGACGAGGCCGAGTTTTTTCGGCGACGGCGGCGGCAGCATCGTCATGCGCGTGCGACCTCGACGCGGTGCGGCGCACGTTCGGGCGTGTCATGCGCCTTCTCGATGCGGACGCGCAGATCGAACCACGCGGCCTGTCCGGTGACCGGGTCGGCGTTCGCGTAGCGATGGCCGTCCTCGCGCGGCGGCAGCAGTTCGGTGATGACGTGATTCAGCAGGAAACCCTGCTGCGACTCGGGCGCGTCGGCCGCGAGCTTCCAGGCGCCGCGCTTCTTGCCGATCGCGTTCCAGCTCCAGACCGTGCCGGGCTCGGTGCCGCTGTGGCAGCGTACCGGCACGCGGATGCGGCCGTGCGGCGATTCGACCCAGACCCAGTCGTCGTCGGCGAGATCCAGCGCCTGCGCGGTCTGCGGATGGAGGTACAGGAAATTGCGCGCGGTGATCTGGCGCAGCCAGGCGTTCTGCGACCCCCAGGCGTGATACATGAACATCGGCCGCTGCGTGATTGCCGCGAGCGGATAGCGCGCGAGGTCCAGCTGTTCCCACTCGAACGGCGCATACCAGAACGGCAGCGGGTCGAAATAGCGTTCGACGCGCGCACGCTCGCGCGCCGGCGGCTGCGCCGCGCCGTGGCCCTGCGCGGCGAGGCGGAAGCGCTGCATGCGCTCGGAATACAGCTCGATGACCTGCGCATGCGTCGAGCCGACGAAACCGAGGCCGCGCGCCCATTCGAGGTAGTCGCGATTGGCCATCTTGTAGTAGCGGCCCGCGAGCGGCACCTCGGCGTGCCAGAACGCGCCGTGTTCCTTGTAGCGTTCGAGCTGCTGCGGATTCGGCTCGCCGGTTCCCTCGCGCGAACCGTCGCGGCCGCGCCAGCCCGCGAGCAGGCCGACGCCGGGTGCGCGCTCGTGTTCGACCATGTACTGCGCGAAGCCGCCGGGATAGCGCGGCGATCCGTCTTCGCGCAGGCAGCCGGGCAGGCCGATGCGCGTGCCGAGATCGAGCAGCACGTCCTGGAACGGCCGCACGTCGCGATCCGGCGCCACGACCGGATGACGGATCGCATCGCTCGCGCCGTCGGCGTCGGAGATCGGGCGGTCGAGCAGCGAAATGCAGTCGTGGCGTTCGAGATAGGTCGTGTCCGGCAGCACGAGGTCGGCGAACTCGACCATCTCCGACGCGTAGGCGTCGACGTAGATGATGCGCGGAATCCGGTACGTGCCGTCCGCATCTTTTTCGACGAGCATGCGCCGCGTGCCGGTGGTGTTCATCGCCGAGTTCCAGCTCATGTTGGCCATGAACAGGAATAACGTGTCGATGCGCCGTGGATCGCCGGCGACCGCATTGGCGATCACGCTCTGCAGCATGCCGTGCACGGCGAACGGATGCTGCCAGGAAAACGCCTTGTCGATGCGGCGCGGCTCGCCCTGCGCGTCGACGAGCAGGTCTTCCGGCGCATGGATGTAGCCGAGCGGACCGGCGTCGAGCGTGCCGTCGGGCCTGCGCGACTTGCCCGGACGATTGGCCGGCGGCACGCCCTTCGGATACGGCGGCTGATAGCGGAAGCTGCCCGGCGTGTCGATCGCACCGAGCAGCATCTGCAGCGTATGCAGCATGCGGCAGGTGTGGAAACCGTTGCTGTGTGCGGAAATGCCACGCATCGCATGCAGCGACACCGGGCGGCCGACCATTTCCTCGTGCGTGCGGCCCCAGGCATCGGTCCAGCGGATCGGCAGGCGGATCTCTTCGCGGAACGCGACGTCGGCGATTTCCTTCGCGATGCGCCGTATCGTCGCGGCCGGAATGCCGCACTGCGCCGCGGCGTGCTCCGGCGCGTAGTCGTCGGCGAGAAAGCGCTCGGCAAACAGCTGGAACGCGGGCACGGCGATGCGGCCGTCGTCGAGGCGCTGTTCGCCGACGACGGCCGGCGCGATGTCGATCGCGTCCGCCGGCGCGGTGCCGCCGTCGCGCGTGCGGCACAGCGGCTTGCCGTCGGCATCGCGCGCGAACAGGCCGTCGTCGGCGCCGCCGGGATTGCGGATCACGAGGTAGTGCGCGTTCGTGTAGCGCACGAGGTAGTCGAAATCGATCCAGTCGTTGC
The DNA here is from genome assembly GCF_035481375.1 of Tahibacter sp. GTDB lineage: Bacteria > Pseudomonadota > Gammaproteobacteria > Xanthomonadales > Rhodanobacteraceae > Tahibacter. Next base: position 3,206 of record NZ_DATIGT010000223.1, on the reverse strand, counting down.
GCAGCAGCTCGCGGATCAGCGCGCCGACGAACAGGCCGTCGGTGCCCGGGCGGATGCCCAGCCATTCGTCGGCGATCGCCGCATAGCCCGTGCGCACGGGATTGATCGCGAGCACCTTCGCGCCGCGCTGCTTGAGCTTGCCGAGGCCGAGCTTGATCGGGTTGGAGTCGTGATCCTCGGCGACGCCGAACATCATCAGATAGCGCGTGTGATCCCAGTCGGGCTCGCCGAATTCCCAGAACGAGCCGCCGAAGGTGTACATGCCGGCCGCGGCCATGTTGACCGAGCAGAAGCCGCCGTGCGCGGCGTAGTTGATCGTGCCGAACTGCTGCGCCCACCAGCCGGTCAATGCCTGCGACTGGTCGCGGCCGGTGAAGAATGCGAGTTCGTCGGGATCGCGCCCGCGGATGTCCGAGAGCCACTGCGCGGCGAGCGTCAGCGCCTCGTCCCACTCGATCTCGCGGAACTCGCCGTTGCCGCGTTCGCCGACGCGCAGCAGCGGCTTTTTCAGTCGCGCCGGCGAATAGTGCTGCATGATGCCGGCCGATCCCTTCGCGCAGATCACGCCGCGATTGACCGGATGATCGGGATTGCCCTGGATGTAGCGGACCTTGCCGTCCTTCAGGTGCACTTTGATGCCGCAGCGGCAGGCGCACATGTAGCACGTGGTCGTCTTGACCTCGTCGCCGACGGGTTCGTGCAGTTTGAGGCTGGCGTGGGTCATGCGACGGTCTGGCGGCGGCGCGACGGGCAGGGCGCGAATGGTAGCGGAGCCGCGCCGCAATTGCGCAGGCGCCCGCAGACGCCATGGTCCTGCCCGCATTTCGCCACACGCGGCGCCTAGCCTCGGCGCGACATTCCGCGCGGAGCGACCGCATGAAGCACTGGCATCGATGGATCGTCGCGAGCGTGCTCTGGGCCGCGGCAGCGCAGGCCGGCGACACCTGGCAGCTCCATCCGGAATGGGCCGCGGAATTCGAGGCGCAGTCGGTGAGCGGCACGATGCTCGTCTACGACGAGCGCGCCGCGCGCTACGCCGTCCACGATCGCAAGCGCGCCGAAACGCCGTTCTCGCCTGCGTCGACGTTCAAGCTCTTCAATGCGCTGGCCGCGCTGGAAACCGGCGTCATCGCCGACGAGCGCGAAACCCTGCGCTGGGACGGTACGAAACGCTGGAAGGCCGAGTGGAACCGCGACCACGACCTCGCGAGCGGCATGACGCATTCGGTCGTCTGGTACTACCAGGAACTCGCGCGGCGCGTCGGCCCGCGGCGCATGCAGCACTGGATCGACGCGGTCGGCTACGGCAACCGCGACATCGGCGGCGGCATCGACCGGTTCTGGCTCGGCAGCAGCCTCAAGATCAGCGCGGTCGGGCAGATCGCGTTCCTGCGGCGGCTCGCCGCCGGAACGTTGCCGTTCTCGACACGCAGCCAGGACATCGTCCGGCGCATCACGATCGTCGAGGAAACGCCGGACTACACGCTGCATGCAAAGACCGGCTGGACCTCGATCGACGGCAGGCCCGATCTCGGCTGGTACGTCGGCTGGGTCGAACGCGGCGGCCGGCGCTGGTTCTTCGCGCTGAACATCGACGTGAAAGACGGCGATGCGCCCAAGCGTGCGGCGCTCGCGAAAACGTTGCTCGTGAACGCGGGTGCGTTGCCGCGTGGGGCGCAATAACCGACGGGACGGGCATTGCGCCGTTCATCGGATGCGACGCGCTCGGAAACATGGCGCAATGCCCTTCGGTTATTGCGCCCTACGTCAATCCGACGTCGATCCGACGTCAATCGAGTCGCTTGCTGACGCGCGTCACTGCGATGCTGAGCATCACCACGCTGAACGCGGCGAGGGCGACGAGTTCGGTCCAGAGGTCCGCGAGCGTCGCGCCGCGCAGCGCGATGCCGCGGATCAGGCGCAGGAAATGCGTCATCGGCAGGATCTCGGCGAGCCACTGCGCCGCGCGTGGCATGCCGGCATACGGGAACATGAAGCCCGACAGCAGGATCTGCGGCAGGAACGTGAAGAACGCGAGCTGCATGGCCTGGAACTGGCTGCGCGCAAGCGTGGACAGGAATACGCCGAGCGCGAGGCTCGCGATGATGAACAGCAGCGCGGCGAGGTAGATGTCGAGCAGGCTGCCGCGCAGCGGCACCGAGAAGATCAGCTTGCCGAGCGCGAGCACGAGGCTGACCTGCACGAGTCCGATCGCGACGAACGGCAGCACCTTGCCGATCGTGAGTTCCCAGGGCGACACCGGTGTGGCGATCAGCATTTCGAGATTGCCGCGCTCGCGTTCGCGCACGAGCGCCATCGCCGTGAACATGACCATGGTCATCGTCAGGATCACGCCGACGAGTCCGGGCACCGTGTTGACCGGCGCGCGGCGTTCGGGATTGTAGAAATTCACGACTTCGACCGCAGGCGGCGGCACGGCGTCGCCGCGCAGGCGCGCGAGCGGAAACGCCGCGAGCTGGCGCGCGGCCTGCTGCACGACCTGGTCCGATCCGTCGACGACGAGCTGCAGCGCGGCGCGGTCGCCGCGTTCGAGGCGGTTCTCGAAATCCTCGGGAATCACGATGCCGACGCTGACCTTGCCTTCGCGCAGCAGATCGTCGAGCTGCTGCGGCGCGGCGAGCGCATGGCGCAGCGTTATGACCTGCGACGAGGCGAGTTCGGCGACGAGTTCGCGCGAGCGCACCGTGTTTGCCTGGTCGAGCACGGCCGTGTCGAGATGGCGGATGTCCAGATTGATCGCGAAGCCGAACAGCAGCAGCTGCATCGTCGGAATGCCGACGATCATCGCAAACGTGAGCCGGTCGCGGCGCAGCTGGCGCAGTTCCTTGATGACGATGGAAAACAGGCGGCGCAGGCTCATGCGGCAGCTCCTGTGACCGCGCGTTCGGGCTTGCGCGTCGCGGCGACGAAGACGTCTTCGAGATTCGGCTCGCCGCGGCGCACCTGCGCAGTGATGCCGCTGCCCTGCAGGTGGCGCGTCAGGGCATCCGCATCCCAGGCCGCGTTCGCCGCGAGCACCCGCAGCTCGGCACCGATCTGCGCGAGCGCGACGATGCCGGCCTGCTGCTGCAGCGCCTGCTGCGCGCGGCGAGGCTGGCTGCAGTCGACGAGCCAGACCGCATACGGCAGCTTCGCGCAGAGTTCGCGCGGCGCGCCGTCGGCGACGAGCCGGCCCTGGTCGAGAA
>NZ_DATIGT010000222.1:0-8627 GCF_035481375.1 Tahibacter sp. | reverse complement strand
CGATCGGCGCGCTCGCGTTCGATCCGCTCGACGCGACGCGCCAGACATTGATCGCCGGCACCGGCCGCTTCAGCAACTTCGGCCAGCGCGGCGACGACGAGATCGGCGTCTACCGCACGACCAACGGCGGCGCGACCTGGACCGTGCACACCGGCGCGCCGCTGCTCGGCCAGAAGATCATCGCGGTCGCGGCACGCGGCACGCGGCTGTTCGCGGGCTCGACGGTCGGCGGCCTGTATCGCAGCGACAACAGCGGCGGCACGTTCACGCTCGTCTCCGGTACCGGCAACCTGCCGACCGGCGGCATCTTCGACCTGGTCGGAAATTCGGCGAACAACAACCAGTTCTACATCGCGACGCGCGGCGCCGCGCCCCAGGTGCTGCGCAGCGACGACGGCGGCCTGAACTGGATCAACGTGACGACCGGCGTACCGGGGCTCGGCGGCACGACGAACGCCGTGCGGCTGTCGGTCGGCGCATCGGGCACGGTGTTCGCCGCGGTCGTCAACAGCGGCGTGCTCGCCGGCGTCGCGCGCTCGACGAATCTCGGCGGCACCTGGACGCCGATGGACGTGCCGGCCGTGCATCCGGGCGCCCAGGGCGCGGTCAACACCGCGATCGTCGCCGATCCGTCCAATGCGAACCTCGTCTACATCTCGGGCGATCGCATCACCGCGAGCCCGTTCACCGGCAACGTCGTGCGCGGCAATGCCTCGCTCGCGAGCGGCACCCAGTTCTCGATCATCCACGGCGCCGGCGGCGGCAACACCTCGCCGCATGCGGACAGCCGCGCGATGATGTTCGACGCCAACGGCAACCTGCTCGAATCCGACGACGGCGGCGTCTACCGGCGCAGCACGCCTTCGGGCGCGGGCACCTGGGCCTCGGTCATCGGCAATCTCGCCGTGACCGAGGTGCACGACCTCGCCCACGACAAGGTCGCCGACATCATCATGATCGGCACGCAGGACAACGGCACGCACATGCAGATCGGCGCGACGAATCCGCGCTGGACGCTGATCAACGGCGGCGACGGCGGCGACGCGACGATCGACGACGACACGCTCGGCATCGCCGGCAGCTATCGCTACATCAGCTCGCAGAACAGCGGCGGCTTCCGCCGTGCGCGCTACAACGCGACGAACGGCTTCGTCTCGAACGTGACGATGCCGACGATCGCCGATCCGCAGTTCGTCACGCCGGTCGAGCTCAACGTCGTGAACTACGGGCGCATGCTCGTCGGCGGACTCAACAACGTATACGAATCCATCAATGTAACCACCGCGACGCCGACGCTGACCCCGCTCGGCACCGGCGCGAACCGCAACGCGATGGCCTACGGCGCGAGCGACAATCCCGATGCCGCCTATGTCGGCAAGAACGCGGCGGTGTTCCGCCGCTCCGGCGCGAGCTTCGTCGCGACGACGGCGCTGCCGGCCGGCGCCGCGACGATCACCGACGTCGCGATGGATCCCGACAATTCGCAGGTCGTGTTCGCGGTCGACGACAATCAGGTGTTCCGTTCGATCAACGGCGGCACGAGCTGGGACAACGTGACCGGCAATCTCGGCACGATCAGTTCGTTCGACTTCCGCACGATCGAGTTCGTGCCGAGTCCGCTCGGCGACGTCGTCGCGGTCGGCACGCGCTCGGGCGTCTTCGTCGCCGCCGTGAATTCGTCGACCTGGAGCCTGCTCGGCAGCGGCCTGCCCGACGTGCTCGTGTTCGACCTGCGCTACGTCGCGAACTCCGGCCAGCTCATCGCCGGCACGCTGGGCCGCGGCGTCTGGAGTTTCGTCATCGACCCCGATCGCATCTTTGCGAACGGGTTCCAGTGAGCGATCGAGCCTGAGCCCACACGGCGCAATGCCCTCCGGTCATTGCGCCGTACGAGCGCGCACATCGACGCCGCGTAGGGCGCAATAAGCAAAGCGCATTGCGCCATCCCCACGCAGCGACGCCCGCCCCGATACGGCGCAATGCCCTTCGGTTTCAGCGGGAACGAGGCCGGGTGATCGATCGCGTAGGTGTCCTCGAACGGTTCGCTGCGCGGTGCGGCGGCCGGCGTGCCGGCGCCTCCCGAACCGCAGGCACCGAGGCCCGCGGCGGCCTGGCGAAGCAGCGCCGGAACTGCCGTCACCCGTTCTCACTCCTCTTCACGCTCCACTGCCCCCCTATCCCGCTCGAGTTGACCAGGATCAAGGCCGTCCCGCGCCGCCGACGCTAGCGTGCGAGCCATGATTCCGCACCCCGCCCTGCCCGAATTCGACGCCGCGCTGGTCGGCCGCTACGACCTCAACGGCCCGCGCTACACCTCGTATCCGACGGCGCCGCAGTTCGCGTCGAGTTTCGGCGAAGCCGAATTCGTCGCCTGCGCGCGCCGCTCCAACGACGATCCGATTCCGCGTTCGCTGTCGCTCTACGTGCACGTGCCGTTCTGCGAGAGCCCGTGCTTCTACTGCGGCTGCACGCGTGTGATCACGCGCGAGCGCGGCAAGGCCGAGGTCTATCTCGAACGGCTGTTCCGCGAGATCGAGCTGACCTCGGCGCTGTTCGACCGTGACCGCAAGGCCGTGCAGCTGCATTTCGGCGGCGGTACGCCGAATTTTCTCGACCTGCGCCAGATGGGCGATCTCTGCGAATCGCTGCAGCAGCATTTCACGCTGGACCGCAGCGACGCGCGCGAGTTCGGCATCGAGATCGATCCGCGCCATGCCGACGCCGACTACATCCGCGGCCTCGGCGAACTCGGTTTCAACCGGCTCAGCGTCGGCATCCAGGATTTCGATCCCCTCGTGCAGCAGGCGGTCAATCGCATCCAGTCGGTCGAACAGACCGCGGCCGTGCTCGACGCGGCGCGCGACGGCAGCTTCCGCTCGCTGAGCGTCGATCTGATCTACGGCCTGCCGCTGCAGACCGTCGAGGGTTTCTCGCGCACGCTCGACGCGGTCGTCGCGCTGCGGCCCGACCGCATCGCCGCATACAGCTATGCGCATCTGCCCGACGTGTTCAAGCCGCAGCGCCAGCTCGACGCGGCGAACCTGCCCGATGCGCGGACCAAGCTCGCGCTGCTCGCGCTCTGTGTCGAGCGGCTCTGCGGCGCCGGCTATCGCTACGTGGGCATGGACCATTTCGCGCTGCCGACCGACGAGCTCGTGCGCGCGCAGGACGACGGCACGCTGCAGCGCAATTTCCAGGGCTATTCCACGCACGGCGACTGCGACCTCGTCGGCCTCGGCGTCAGCGCGATCAGCCGCGTCGGCGACGGCTACAGCCAGAACTTCAAGGAAATGGCGCTGTACTACGGCGCGCTCGACCGCGGCCGGCTGCCGGTGGCGCGCGGCCTGCTGCTCGACGACGACGACCGGCTGCGCGGCGACGCGATCATGCAGCTCATGTGTCACGGCACGCTCGACCTGGGCGAACTCGGCCGGCGCCACGGCGTCGACGCGACGACCTATTTCGCGGCGGAACTCGCCGATCTCGCCGACCTCGCCGTGCACGGGCTCGTGAACCTGCGGCCCGGCCGCATCACGGTGACGCCGCGCGGACGCTTTCTGCTGCGCGTCGTGGCCATGGTGTTCGATGCCTACCGGCGCAAGTCCCCGGCCGCGACCGTCCGTCATTCGCGCGTGATCTGAGTGCGCGGCGCAGGCGACAGCGACGATGCGCGTCTCGCGAGCACGGCCCAGGCCGCGCTCGCCGACGACGGCGACGCGCGCACGTTCTGCACGAATTGCAGCTTCGGCCGAATCTGCCTGCCCAACGGCTACGACAAGACGGCGCTGCACGCGCTGCACTGCCTCGTCGAACACGTCGGGCCGTTCCGCGGCGGCCATCATCTGTTCCGCGTCAACGACGCGTTCGGCGCGATCTACTCGGTGCGCGCCGGCATGATCAAGACCTACGTCGTCGACGATCGCGGCCGCGAGCAGGTCACCGGCTTCTACCTGCCAGGCGAACTCGTCGGGCTCAACGCGATCTATCCGGCGCGCTATCCCTGCAATGCGGTGACGCTCGACACCGCGGCGCTGTGCCGCTTTTCGTTTCCTGCCATGGCGACGCTCGCGACGCGCCTGCCGCATCTGCAGGAACAGCTGTTCCGCCTGCTCAGCAAGGACATCGGCACGGCGTCGCTGCTGTCAGGCGACTACACCGCCGAGGAACGCCTCGCCGCGTTCCTGATCGACCTGGCAGACCGCTACGCCACGCGCGGCTATTCGGCGCGCCGCCTGCACCTGTCGATGCCGCGCTCGGACATCGCGAACTATCTGCGGCTCGCCGCGGAAACCGTGAGCCGCGTGCTCGGCCGGCTGCAGGAGCGCGGTTTGCTGCGCATCGAAGGCCGCGAAGTCGGGATCCTCGACGCTATCGCGCTGCGCGATGCGGCGCGCTGCGTGCTGCAGCATCGCTGCGCCGACTGAAAGGCACCGATCGATCGATGCCGGCTGATCCAGATCAGTGCGGCGCCATCGGCACGATCGCATGCTGAGCCGGAATTCACGATGGAGATTCCGATGACATCGACACGACGCCTGTGGCTCGCGCTCGCGGTGCTGCTGGCCGCGACGTTTTCCGTGCTGCTCTGGCAGGGGCGCGAGATCTATCATGCGGCACCGCCGCTGCCCGAGCAGGTGCGCGCCGACAGCGGCGCCCTGCTCTATTCGCGCGCCGACATCGAAGCGGGCCGCCAGGTCTGGCAGTCGATCGGCGGGCAGCAGCTCGGTTCGGTCTGGGGTCACGGCGCGCTGGTCGCACCGGACTGGAGCGCCGACTGGCTGCACCGCGAGGCGCAGGCGCTGCTCGAACGCTGGTCGCAGCGCGATCACGGCAGCGCGTTCGCCGCGCTGTCCGCGCCGCACCAGGCCGCGCTGCGCGAGCGGCTGCGCGGCGAGGTTCGCACCAACCGCTACGACGCGCCGACCGGCACGATCACGGTGAGTGCCGACCGCGCCGCCGCGATGGCCGAAGTCGCGATGCACTACCAGAGCCTGTTCGGCGACGACGCGGCGACCCAGCCGCTGCGGGAAACCTATGCGATGAGAAACGGCACGGTCGCCGACGCCGCGCATCGCCGCCAGCTCGGCGCGTTCTTCTTCTGGACCGCCTGGGCCGCGGTCACGACGCGCCCGGGCACGAACGTCACCTACACGAGCAACTGGCCCTACGACACCGATGTCGGCAACACGCCGACCTCGAGCGCGTTCCTCTGGAGCGTGTTCAGCGTGCTGTTCATGATCGCCGGCATCGCGCTGCTCGCCTGGCATCACGCCGTGCAGCACGGCAAGGAACCTGCGCTCGTGCCGCCGGCCGCCGACCCGCTCGCGAACCTCACGATCACGCCGTCGATGCGCGCGACCGCGAAATACTTCTGGGTCGTCATCGCGCTGTTCCTCGTGCAGATCCTGCTCGGCGCGCTGACCGCGCACTATCAGGTCGAAGGCCAGCAGTTCTACGGCGTGGAAATCTCGCAGGTGCTGCCCTATTCGCTGACGCGCAGCTGGCACACCGACCTCGCCGTGCTCTGGATCGCGACCGCATGGCTCGGCACCGGGCTCTATATCGGACCGGCGATCTCGGGACACGAACCGCGTTTCCAGCGCGCCGGCGTGAACCTGCTGTTCGCCTGCCTGCTGATCATCGTCGTCGGCGCGTTCGCCGGGCAGTGGTTCGCGGTCATGCAGAAGCTGGGACTCGCGAACAATTTCTGGTTCGGCCACCAGGGCTGGGAATACGTCGACCTCGGCCGGTTCTGGCAGATCTTCCTGTTCGTGGGACTCATGCTGTGGCTGACCCTCGTCGGCCGCGCGCTGCTGCCGGCGCTGCGCCGGCGCGACGACATGGCCTCGATCGTCGGCCTGCTGTTTCTCTCGACGGTCGCGATCGGCCTGTTCTACGGCGCGGGTCTGATGTGGGGCGAGCACACGCACATTGCACTCGTCGAATACTGGCGCTGGTGGGTCGTGCATCTGTGGGTCGAGGGCTTCTTCGAAGTGTTCGCCGTCGCCGTGATCAGCTTCCTGTTCGTGAAGCTCGGTCTCGTGCGCGCTCGCAACGCGACGGTGAACGTGCTGTTCGCGACCATCGTGTTCATGGCCGGCGGCGTGCTCGGCACCTTCCATCATCTGTATTTCGCCGGCACGACCACGGCGGTGATCGCGCTCGGCGCCTCGTTCTCGGCGCTCGAAGTCGTGCCGCTCGCGCTGATCGGGCTCGAAGCCTACGAAACCTGGTCGCACGGCAAGGCGACGCCGTGGATGCAGCGCTATCGCTGGCCGATCCGCTTCTTCCTCGCGGTGTCGTTCTGGAACATCGTCGGCGCCGGACTGTTCGGGTTCCTCATCAACACGCCGCTCGCGCTGTACTACATGCAGGGGCTCAATCTCACGCCGCTGCACGGGCACACGGCGCTGTTCGGCGTCTATGGCATGCTCGGCATCGGTCTGATGCTGTTCTGCCTGCGCGGACTGCGTCCGCGCGCGGTCTGGAACGACGTGCTGCTCGGCCGCGCATTCTGGGGCATGAACATCGGCCTTTCGCTGATGGCGCTGCTGACCTTGCTGCCGCTCGGCGTGCTGCAGCTGAACGCGGCGCTCGACCACGGCTACTGGTATGCGCGCTCGGCGGAATTCATGGGCCGGCCGATCGTGCACCTGCTGGTCTGGCTGCGCGTGCCGGGCGACTGCATCTTCGCCGCGGGCGCGCTGCTGTTCGCGCTGTTCGTCGCGCGGCTCTGGATCACGCCGCGCGAGACCGCCGCGGTTCCCGACGGAGCGCTCGACCGTGCCTGACGATAGGGTACAAGCGAACAAAGCCACATTGGTCGCCGAACTGCCGCGCCTGATCAGCGCAGCGCCGCACCGGCTGCTGTTCGCGGCCGGTGCGAGCGCGGTGATCGTGTCGATGCTCTGGTGGGCGATCGTGCTGGTCGGTGCGCGCAGCGGCTGGACGCTGCCCGCACCGCCCGTGCCGCCGGGCTGGGCGCATGCGCTGCTCGTGCAGTTCGGCATGCTCGGACCGTTCCTGTTCGGCTTCCTGCTCACCGTGTTTCCGCGCTGGCTGAACCGGCCGGCGCTCGCGCGACGCCACTACGTGCCGGTATTCGCCGGTGTGTTCGGCGGCTATCTGCTCGCGCACATCGGCCTGCTCACCGGCATGCCGGCGTTCGCCGCGGGCCTTGCGCTGACGATTGCCGGATGGATCGCCGGCCTCGTCGTGCTCGGCCGCGTGCTGCTCGCCGCCGGCCGTTTCGATCAGCACGCGGCGTCGTGCTATGCGGCGCTGCTGTCCGGCGCCGCGGGACTGATCGCGTTCGCTGCCGCGCTCGCGACGCAGCGCTGGCTGCTCGTGCCGGCGGCCGTCAAGCTCGGCACGTTCGGGCTGCTGCTGCCGATCTACTTCACGGTCTGTCATCGCATGGTGCCGTTCTTCTCGGCGAATCTCGTGCCCGGCTACCGCATGGTGCGTCCCGCCTGGAGCCTGCCGCTGCTGTGGCTGTTCTCGCTCGCGCATCTCGTGCTGGAACTCGCGCCGATGCCGCGCTGGCTCTGGCTCGTCGATGCGCCGTTCGCGCTGTATTTCCTCGCGCATTCGATCGCTTGGCAGCCGTGGAAGGCGCGCGTGTCGGGCCTGCTGCTCGTGCTGCACCTCGCGCTGTTCTGGCTGCCGCTCGCATTTGCTTTGTACAGTCTGCAGAGTTTCGTCCTGTTTGCCGGCGGCGAGACGATACTCGGGCGCGCGCCCGTGCATGCGCTGACGGTCGGCTTCTTCGGCAGCATGCTCGTCGCGATGGTCACGCGCGTCACGCAGGGACATTCCGGACTGCCGCTCGTCATGGGTACCGTGCCGTGGATCTGTTTCGCGGGCGTGCAGGTCGTCGCCGTGCTCCGCGTGCTTGCCGAAACGCGTCGCGATCCGACGTACTGGTTCGCCGTGGCCGCCTGTGCCTGGATCGTCGCGTTCCTGCCGTGGGTGCTGCGTTCGCTGTGGATCTATGCTTCGCCGCGCGCGGACGGCGCGCCCGGTTGACGCCGAGGCCGTTCACGTCCTGCTCTTACGATTCCCGATTCCCCATCTCCCCATTCCGCCACGCATGATCGAGTTCTATCCACATATAAAGCTCGTGCACGTCACGTGCGCACTGCTGTCGGTCGCGCTGTTCACGCTGCGCGGCGGCCTGATGTTCTCCGGCTCGCCCGCGGCGAACGCGGCGCCGCTGCGCTATCTGTCCTACGCGATCGACACGACCCTGCTGACGGCCGCGTTCATGCTGATGACGCTGCTGCACGTCTATCCGATAGCGGTCGCCTGGCTGACGGTCAAGGTGATCCTGATCGTCGTCTACGTCGCGCTCGGCGTGGTCGCGCTGCGCCGCGGCCGCTCGCGCCGGACGCGCACGATCGCGTTCGCCGCTGCGCTCGCCGTGTTCGCCTTCGTCGTCTCGATCGCGCGCGCACACCATCCGCTCGGCGGGTTCGCGACCGTTCTGTCCTGAGCGGCGCGAAAAGCGGCCTCCGCTTGATCCATATCAGGGCGGAGACGCCGCTGCATCCCTAGATTGATCGCGAGTCGATCACTACACGGGGATTCGCGATGAAACGTCTTCTGCTTGCGTGTGCCGTGGCGGG
>NZ_DATIGT010000221.1:0-44288 GCF_035481375.1 Tahibacter sp. | reverse complement strand
CCGCGATCGACGACAGCGCGGCTGCGGGCGCGGGCAGTGCGCTGCTGCAGCTCGCCGCGGCGGAATCGGCGGACGTTCCGAAGGACCGCGAGCGCCACTACCGTGCCGCGCTCGACGCCGCCGATGCGCTCGGCGTGCCGGCCGTCATCGCCGAAGTCGCGGCGAGCTACGTCGGCTGGCTGCTCGCGCAGCATCGGCTCGACGAAGCCGCGGCGCTCAGCGGCCGCATCGCGCCCTGGAGCACCACGGACTTCGACTGCGCGCTGCTGCGCGTCGCGCTGTTCCAGGCGCGCGGCGATACCGATGCCTGGGCCGCGGCGCTCGCCCAGGCGCGACAGCTCGCCGGCGAGCGGCCGATTCCGGCCGCGCTGACCCGCGCGCCCGCGCCGGCAAGCGTGCGCAACGTCATGCATTGACGCGCTGATAGCGGTTTTCTACCGGTTCGCTACCCGAGCGGCATGGCGCCGCGCGGCCGCACGGACACAGTCGGTGCTTCCGATCGTCACCGGCCTGTCAAACACGAGGGCTCGGCCCGGACGGTCAATCCACCCGCGCCAGAGGTCGCCCGATGCTTGTCTTCATCCGTACCGCCGTCCTGTTGTCTCTCGCCGCGTCCGCCTCGCCCGGCGCGGTCTTTTCCGCGACCGCGCCGCTGCAGCCGGTCACTCTGTCGCGCGCGCCGTCCACGTGTTCCGCCGACGGTCTGTGTATCGAGGTCACCGTCGGCCCCGCCGATACGGTCGATCTGAATGCCTGCGCGACGACGACGAGCCTGACCGCGAATGTCGGCGATCCGATCAGCTGGTGCTACACGCTGACCAACCAGTCGACGCAGACGCTCAGCTGGCACAGCCTCAGCGACAGCCTGCACGGGCAGGTGCTCGCGCAGCGGCAGGTCACGCTCGCACCGGGCGAGAGCCTGCGCCACGTCCTTGTCGAGCGTGCCGCCGCGGTCGCGGCCGGCCCGCTCGCCGCGACCTGGAGCGCGAGCGTCGAGCAGGCCGCCTACAGCGTCGACGACACCGTGCCGTTCGCCTATGTCGATGCGAGCAGCGAGCCGGCGCTGCCGATGAGCGGCGGCTTCGCCTCCGGACGCAGCCAGGCCGTGCAGATGCCGTTCGCGTTCGACTTCTTCGGCACGACGACCGACCGGCTCTGCGTCGGTCACAACGGCGCGATCGAAGTCGGCAGCATGGTCTGCGCGGTGCCCGGCTCGCTGCTGTTTCCGTCGCCGTACCTCAATGCGGTGATCGCGCCGGTCTGGACGAGCTTCGATCCGGCGCAGGGCAGCCTGCACACGAAGACGTTCGGCGAACCGGGCCAGCGCCGCTTCGTCGTCGAGTGGAAGAATTTCGCGCTCGGCTTTCCGCAGATGTCGGGCTACACGTTCGAGATCGTCATCGAGGAAGCGACCGGCGCGGTCGTGTTCCAGTACCTGAGCACCGGCACGGGCAACGGCGACTGGGGCGACGCCGGCAGCGGCGCCGTTTCGGGCTTGCAGCAGAGCCCGGCCAGCGGCCAGATGTATTCGCAGTTCACGCCGACGCTGACGCCGGGCAAGGCCGTGCGCTGGACGCCGACGGCGCAGACGCGGCGCAGCGTCGCGACCACCGTCGATTTCGACATCGGCGCACCGCAGCTGCTGCTGCCGATTCCGGCGATGACCGCGTTCGCGGGCACCGGCATCGCGGTGCAGCAGCCGATCGTCATCGGCAACACCGGCAACCGGCCGCTGGTCTGGAGCGCCGGCGAATACCCGGCCGCAGGATCGGCACTGCGCCGTCTCGCGCCGCTGCCGGCCGTCGCCGGCGGGACCGCCGACGCGGGCCATGCACCGGCGCCGCTCGCGATGCCGCGCACGCCGTCGCGGCCGGCGCAGGACAACGGTGCATGGCTGCTGCCGGCCTATGCGATGCACGCGATTCCGGGCACCGGCATCTCCTACGTCGACTTCGATCTCGCCGACACCTCGCAGCGGCGCACGATCATGACCGACACGGGGCAGGGCCCGGGACTCGACAACATCAGCGGCGGCGATCTCGTCGGCGACGACTTCGGCGCGCAGTACCAGATCGACATGCTGATGGACCGCCTCTATCGCGTCGACACGTTGACCGGCGCGCGCACGCTGATCGGCTGGCCGGTGCCGGCGAACACGGTCGCGAACGAGCGCTGGTCGGGCGCGGCCTGGGATCCGTCGACGGACACCTTCTACGCGGTGACGACCGCGCAGGTCGGCAACCAGGGCTGTTATTGGAGCGGTTTGTATACGATCGATCTCGACACGGCGCAGTCGCACTTCGTGGGGCCCGTCGAGAGCGGCGGCGACGAGTGCCTGATCGACATCGCCTTCGACCAGGGCGGCGCGCTGTACGCGCTCGACATCCGCACCGACGGGCTGCTGGCCATCGATCCGGGCACTGCGCAGGCGACGCGCGTCGGTTCGCTCGGCGTCGACGCGAACTTCAGCCAGAGCATCAAGTTCGATCGCGCGACCGGCACGCTGTACTGGCTCGGCTACGCGCAGAGCATAGGCTTCGTCGCGACCATCGATCCGGTCACCGCACAGCCGGCCATCGTCGGTGCGACGCCGGACAACCAGGAAATGGCCGTGCTGTCGATCGCAACCGCCGGCAGCGACTGCAGCATGCCGCAGGACGTGCCGTGGCTGTCGCTGTCGACCACCGGCGGCACGTTCGCGCCGGGCGCACCGGTCGGCGTCTATCCGGTCACCTTCGACGCGGCGAATCTGCCGGCCGGCGTCTACGAAGCCGTGATCTGCGTGTTCACGAACGACCCGGCCTATCGCACGCGCCCGGCCGTCGTGCCGGTGACGTTCACGGTGCAGGCACCGGATGCGATTTTTGCGAATGCGTTCGAGTGAGCGTGCGCGGCGGATAGCGCGGTCAATGATCCGCGCGCGGGAATCGGGAATCGTGAATCCAGGCGACAGCTCGTTCGCTGCGAGGTTTCTTCGTGCTTTGCTCGAACGATTCCCGATTCCCGATTCCCGATCCCGTCCTACAGCAACCCGCGCAGCCGCGCGTGATGGAAACCGCCCGGCTGCCACGGCGTGCGCCACTGCCACCATGCGGGCGGCGCAATGCCGGCGTCGCGCGACAGGCAGTACATCTCGTCGAGCTTTACGTCGGGCGCGGGCATCAGTCCTTCCGAGTGGCACCAGTCGGCCACGGGCCAATGGCAGAAATACCTGCCGGCGCCTTCGACGTGTTTCGCGATCGTCGGCGCCAGTCGCACGAGCCGCTGCGCATCGCCGCGCCGGAGCAGCGTAGCGACCATGTCGTAGCGCGTTTCGCGCTGCAGGTACTCCAGCGCGAGCCAGCGTTCGAAGCTCTCGTCCACGCCGGCGTCGAACAGCGCCCAGCTCAGCAGCGCATCGGCGGCCGCGGGGTAGTGGGCGTTGGTTTCCGGTATCGCGGCGTAGAGGCGATCGCGCCATGCCGTCACCGCGGCGATGTCGATGGGTTGGCCGAGCCGGCGCAGCGCGCCGACCGCCGCGAACGCGCGCTCGGTCGGTCCGTCCCACTGTCGCGTCGCGGCACTCGTGTCGGAGCCGTTCGCGACCGACGGCTTGTTCTGCGGAAACCCGGCGGCGAGCGCATCGGCATAGGTGCGTGGCTCGTCGAGCTGCGCGTGCCTGCGCAGCACCGTCGCCGCAGTCGCGAAGCCCGCATGTCCGAACGATTCGATCAACGGTGCGGTGAGCTTGGCCGGCGACTTCGCGACGATGCGCACGATCTCCTTTTCCGCGTACAGGAAGTTTCCCATGGGAATCGTATACAACATGCGCGATGCCGCGTCGCCGCGCTTCATCGTCAGCGCATGTACGACGAGTTCCACCGGAGCCGGCAGGAATTTCAGCGCTTCGTCGACGACCACCTGTGCATCGCGCTCGTCCAGCGCGAGCTGGATCGCTTCCGCATCGCGCCCGAGAAAGCCGAGCATCTGCACGGCGTCACGGCGCTTGCTCCAGCCGCCGTCGATCGCCTTGGCCAGCGCCTGCGGCGTCGGCAGGCGTTCCATGAGCAGTTCCTGCATTCGCTTCGCACTGTCGCGGCGGACGGCGACGCGATCGGCTTCTTCGGCGGTCAAGGGGCGTGGCGGCGTTGTCATTGCGCATTCCCCTGCGTGTTCGGAACGCGCACGTTAGCCGCACTGCCTGCCCGGGGGCAAAGAGCGAAGGGCGCTAAGGTAGCGCGCGCGAGACCTCGCCGCCGCACAGCAGGCTCGTTTCGCGGAATTCGCCGCACTTCACGGTCTCGGTCAGTTCGGGGCATGCGCACAGATTCATCGTGTTCAACAGATTGTCGCGGCGCACGCCGTAGAGAAAATCGACCTGAAGCAGACAGCTCGAACCGACAGACTGCGCAATATTCCGGCCGTATCCGCGCATGACGAGTCGTATCTGCTCGGCGGTGCAGCGATCGAAGTTCGGATGTCCCCATATTCGCGTGGCGGCACCTGTTGCGATGGCGGCGGCGGCCGACGTCTGGCCGAATCGCGTGTAGCCGTCGTCGCACGTTTGCGTGTCCCGGTTGACGCGGTTCTGCGAGGTCGTCGTGCAAATTCCCAGATCGGTCGGCGCGGGTACGCTGATATCGATGCTCTCGCCGCGATTGGAGCTCGGCACACGCTCGAGAGAAGTTTGAAGCGCCTCGACCGAGATGACATTCGGAAGACTCATCTCGCCGGGCCAGACACCGCATTTATCCGCGTCGAAATTGCAAAACCGGTTGCCTGCCGCGACCACGACGAGCGTGCCTGCCTGCTGCGGCTGCCGACTTGCGTCGCGTCGCTCGATCGCGCGTTCGAGGTCTACAGGGCGAGCACTCCGGGGTTCGGACTGCATGCTGATGTTGACGATGTCGGCGCCCCGCCGGACCGCGCACCGATAGGCTGCGACGAGGCGCCGCCGACTGAAGCATCCGTGCCCCGCCTCGAGCACGGGAATGGACATCAGTTCCGCAACTTCGCCGAGACCGCTGATGCCGGTCCCGTCGTCGGCCGCCGCGATCAGGCCGGCGACCTTGGTCGCATGGGGGTCGGAAGTGGCGGACTGCTCGAGATCTTCGCTGCAGCAGTCGCCGTTGGCGCAGGCGCTGCTGACCTCGTCGAGATTCAGCGAATACGAACGCAACACAGAATCGCGCATGCCGGAGCGCTCGAATTCCCGATGGTCGAACACGCCGGTATCGAGTACCGCAACGCGCAGGCGGCGCGTAAACGGAATCCGGCTGAGCGGCTCTTTCGCGCCGATAAGCTCGGAAACCTTGCTGTTCACGTCCGGCCGTTGCGCTCCGTCGTCGCCACCGACGCCGGATTCTCTGTCGACCCAATAGAGTTCGTCGCGCCGGTTCAGGCGGACGAACTTGAACGGTATGCTCCGCAGTTCCGATGTCGCGGAACCGTTCCGGTTCGCACCGATGTGAGACCGAATCAACGGGTACGGCGAGCGTACGAACACGACTTTGCCGTCACGGACGAACCGGCCCGGATCGTCCTGAGCATCGATGAAACGCTGTGCCGTCGCGGAGTCCTCGAACTCGAGCACTTCGCCGATGCCGCACCAGTTCACGTAATCCGCCGGAAGTTCCGTGGGAACCGTCTGCGCTTCAGCGTGGGCAGCCATGGCGATGAATGCCAAGCAGGCGAGCGTTTGCAGAAGGCGTGTCGGTAGCATTTGGAATTTCCGCGCAAGAGCCGTCCTGGGGCACCCAGCCGGGCTGCGCCGGCTGAGCCGGTATTCGTCAGTTGCCCTGACCCGTGTAGCTGCCTTCGTCGGGCGCGCCGCCGCTCGATGACTTCACGAACACGTGGATGTCCGGCCTGGCCGGCGGTTGCGGCAGCGTGCGGTTCAGCGCGATCGAGAACCAGCCGTTCCTGGCCGCGCCGGTGCCGGGAGGCGAAATCTTGATCGTGCCCGTGATGATGTCTTCCGCCGGCGAGTATTTGCCGCTGGCGGTAGTCCAGGAGCCGCGATGCGATCCTGAATTGTTCTGGTAGCGAAACCTCACGGCGTTGTCGCCGACGTCGTCGATGAATAGAACGTCGCCGGCGTGGCCGTCGCAAACATCCGTTTCGAACGGGTTGCCGATCGTGAATCCGGCCGGGTGAATGTACTGCATCAAGCTCATGTCGATTCTCCCTGACTGAAAAAGCGGCGGGCACTATTGCCTCGCACTCACGCTAGTGCCTGGCGGGAACGCTTTCTCGCACGGGGTTTCCGTCACGGATTTGCCGCTGGCGGAAAACCGTAAGCCGCAAACCCCGCCCAATACCGCGGATGCCGCGTCCGCGGATCGCGACGGATTTCCAGTTGTGCCGCGCGCAGCGCACGCGCCGGCGTCGCGCCGGTTTCGACGAGTTCGCGATAGAACGCGTCCATCAACTGGCTGGTCACGGAGTCGGATACGCGTGCCGATGCGGCGACGACCTGATCGGCGCCGGCGGCGAGGAAGGCATAGTGCGTCGCGAGCAGGCCTTCGCCGGCGAGTGCGCGGCCCGCGGCGGATTCGCAGGCGGCCAGCACGACGAGATCGGCAGTCAGGCGCAGGCGCGCGATGCTGCGGGCGTTGAGGAAACCCGACAGGGGGGCGCCGGCGGAATCGAACAACGAAAAGGCGACGCCCGAGTCGGCGAGCGACGCCGGTCCGACGAAGCCGTGCAGTCCCAGATGGATGAGCCGATAGCGTTCCAGCGGAAGCTGCAGGAACGACTCGCGCGTAGCGTGAGGGCCCGTCAGCACGGTAACGGCGGAGGTTTTCATGCGCTGCTGCAGTGCGGCCGCCTCGCGCGCGCTGGCGGTGAGTCGCGGGAGCGACAGCGTCGATGTCGCGGAAGCTTCACGGCGTCGGCCCGCCGCAATGCGCGCGTCGCGCGCGTCGTAGACCGCATCGACCGCGGCGAGAATCTCGAACGGACGCCGGGCGTCGTTGCGGCGCCCGGAGGCCTGGCGTCGGCGGATCTCGTCGACGGCGCGCAGCGACGGCGCGAGCGTGATCTCGGCGCGCTCGATGAGTTCTCGCGGCGCGGCGTCGTTGCCGGTACTGCATTGCAGGGCAGGCCATGGCACGGCGTGCAGCCGCTCGTCCGGCACGATCAGCACCGGCTGATCGTAAGAAGCGATGTCGAGCGGTTCCCAGATGCTGCGACAGAGTTGCGACATGACCTCGTCGTTGTCGCCGTCGCCGCCGTCGATCAACGCGCGCGAGGACGCGATCTGCGGTTCGAGCTGCTGCCGTCCCGGCAGACGCACGAGCGCAACGCGATCGCCGCGTGCGGTCCATGCATAGCTGTGTTCGGTCGCGACGAGGTAATGGACGATCGTCGCCTCGCGCGCGAGCGCTCCGATCACGGCGTTCATCTCGCGCAGCCGCGTCGCACCGGCCGCAGTGCCTTTCGTGTCCCGGCGTTCCAGTTTTGCGAGCTGAGCGGAGACGTCGCGCCACTCCGCGTCGACGCCTGCGGTCGCCGCGGCCGGCAGGCCGCGTTCCTGCGCGAGCCAGCGGGCCGAGGCCAGTTCGACTTCGCGCGCGACGAGCCGGCGATAGGCTTCGGTAGGCGCAGCGTCGTCGTCGGCTCGGTTTCCGATCTCATCGAGCAGCCAGCGCGAGCGCTGCTCGGCGACCGCGGCGAGCGAATCGCGGATGAGCGCCGGATCGTTGCGCGCCAGCGCGTGTTCGGCGAGCGAGACGGCGAAGCCCTCGTACAACTCGCGGCGCGTGTCGATGAAGCGTGCGCGCCACTCCGCATCGCGGATGCCGGCGCGTGCGCGTTCGACGACCGCGATGCCGCGCGAATAGGCGCGTGCCGCTTCGGGCAGGCGTTGCTGCGCGGCCAGCGCATGCGCCTGAACGGCATGCATCTCGGCCAGATCGTCGACTGCGAGCCCGAAGCGCTGCGCGGCGCGCAGCGTCTCGCGGATTTGCGTCAGGGCCGCCGCGCTGTCGCCTTCGGCGAGCAGCAGCCGTGCGCGCCGCAGCTGCACGCGGCTGCGCAGCGAGTCGTCGTGCAGCGCATGGGCCAGCGCGTCGGCGCGCGCGACGCTGCTGCGCGCGGCCTCGAACTGGTTCGTCTCGATCTGAGCCGGTATCAGGCGCAGCAGGATCGACGTCAGCGTGCGCGGTTCGGCGTCGGTCTCGGCGAGCGCAAGCGCTTCGACATAGGCAGCGGGAATCGACGGCCTGGCCGCTTCGCGGCGTTCCTGTTCACCGAGCAGCAGCAGCGTGCGGACGATGTCTTCCGTGTTGCGCACGCGGCGCTGCGCGGTCAGCGCCTCCTCCAGCAGCGCGCGACCCCGGGACGTGTTGCCGAGGAATATGTCGAGGCTGCCCTGATGGCGCAGGACCAGCGCCAGGTTGCGCACATTGTCGTCGCGGCGATAGATCGATTCGGCGCGCGCGTAGAGTTCGCTCGCGTCTTCGAAGCGGCCCTGCGCAAAGCGTTCCAGGCCGAGATTCATCAGCGGGTCGGCGATGTTCCGGCCGCCGGCGCGCTCGCCGAATTCGATGCCGCGCAGGTAGCCTTCGGCGGCGGCGTCGGATTTTCCGGCCAGCGAATAGGCGCCGGCGAGGTTGTTCCAGGCCACGGCGATCCGCGCGTAATCGCCGGTCGCTTCCGACAGTTCGCGGTTGCGCAGGCTGCACGCGAGGTTCGCGTCCACGCTCCGGCGCGAGGCGACCACGAGGCAGAGGTTGCCGTCGACCAGCACGCGCAGCAACGAGTCGGGTTCGCCGGCGAGCGCGTCGAGCGCCTGACGCAGCGGCGCTTCGGCGCGGCGTCCGTCGCCGAGCCGCCAGTGGCTCATGCCGATGTTGTTGTAGGCGGCGGCGAGGAACTGCGCATTGCCGGCCTGTCGCAGCCACGCCAGCGAGTCTTCGAGCAGCACGATCAGTTCGGCGCGGCGGTTCTGCCGCCGCAGCAACTGGTCGAGCAGGAACAGCGCGCGCGCCGCGCTGTGCGGATCGCCGAGTTCCCGCCGCAGCGCAAGCAGCTGTCGCGCCGCGTCGACGCTGGCGGGTTCGCCGGCGCGCACCGTGTCGCCGGTGCGCTGAGCGACTTCGGTCTCGAGCAGTTCGGCGGAATGCAGACGTGCGTCGGCCGCGTCGTCCAGGTCCACGCAGCGGGTTCGCAGGCTGAACTCGCCGCCTCGCGAGCCGGGACGCGGTGCGCGCACCTGCACGGTACCGGTCTGTCCCGGGGTGAGATTGGCGGCAAGCCGGTGCTCGCCCCTGCGCGGGAAATCGCCGTCGTTGCTGGTCAGTTCGACTCCGCCCGAGCGCCAGCGCAGTTCGAGATCGATCCCGGATTCCGTCGCCTGAAGTTGCAGTCCGCGGGCGACGCGGTCTGCGGTCAGCGAGAATTCCACTGTCTCGCCGGGCTGCAGCGTCCGCGTGAGCGCGGAGCCGCAGGCAAGCGTGTCGGCGGCGGCCGGCATGCCCCAGCACAACATCCCGACGAGCCCGCCCAGCCGCCTTGCGCGCATTGACCCTCCGACGGTCGCGTCGGTCCCGGAGAATCGATTCCTTCTGTTGCTGTCGTGCGCTGCCGGCGGTTCAGAACGCCGACATGTTGAACGGATCGTGCTCGGCGTTCGTGTTGTCGCCGCCGCCTTCGGCGAGGCGGATCTTCAGCGCGAGGCCGTCGCGCGAGTCGGCCTTGGCCAGCGCTTCCTCGAGTTCGATGCGGCCTTCCTTGTAGAGCGTGTACAGCGCGCGGTCGAAGGTCTGCATGCCTTCCTGAAGGCTGCGGTCCATCGCCTCTTTGATTTCGTGCACCTGGCCGCGGCGCATCAGGTCGCGGATGTGCGGCGTGTTGATGAGGATCTCGACCGCGGGCAGGCGGCGGCCGTCCTTGCCGATGACCAGGCGCTGCGAGATGACCGCCTTCAGGTTCAGGGCGAGGTTCATCAGGATGTTCTTGTGCGCCGATTCCGGGAAGAAATTCAGGATGCGCTCAATGGTCTGGTCGGCGTTGTTCGAATGCAGCGTCGCGAGACAGATGTGGCCCGTCTCGGAGAATGAGATCGCGGCCTCCATGGTTTCGACGTCGCGGATTTCGCCGATCATGATGACGTCGGGCGCCTCGCGCATCGCGTTCTTCAGCGCCTCGTGGTAGCCGTGCGTGTCGAGGCCGACCTCGCGCTGGTTGACGATCGATTTCTTGTGCCGGTGCAGGTATTCGATCGGATCTTCGATCGTCAGGATATGGCCCGACTGGCTCGAGTTGCGGTGATCGATCATGGCCGCGAGCGTCGTCGACTTGCCCGAGCCGGTGGCGCCGACCACGAGGATCAGGCCGCGCGGCTCCATGATGATGTCCTTGAAGATCTGCGGCAGCTTCAGCGCATCGACCGACGGGATCTCGCTCTTGATCGCGCGGATCACCATGCCGACTTCGCCGCGCTGCTTGAACACGTTGATGCGGAAGCGTCCGGCGTCCTTGACCGCGATCGCCATGTTGAGCTCCAGGTCGCGCTCGAACTGCGGCACCTGGCCCTCGTCCATCAGCGAATAGGCGATCTTCTTGACCATGCCGCTGGGCAGGCCGGTATTGCCGAGCGGGTAGAGCTTGCCCTCGACCTTGATGTTCACGGGGGCGCCCGTCGTCAGGAACATGTCTGACGCGCCCTTCTCGGTCATGAGCTTGAGGAAGTAGCCAATATCCATGCTCGCCTCGCTGCGAGATGCGTGACGGCCGCCGCCGTCGTTATGCTGGGGATCCCGGTTGCGGACGGGACGGCGTTACGTTGCAACGTTCGTGCCCACGTAACGAAAATACCCGGATGCCCCACCCTGATGTCGGCGGAAGTTATGACACCAACGGTCGCAAAAATCCATGTACTGGCGCTGCTTTCGCTCGCGGCTGCGGCAGCGTCCGGTGCACGTTCGCCGGCGCCTTTGCCTGGGCTTTCGCATGCGACGGCGGCGCTGGCGCTTGCCGAGGAAACCGGTGCCGCGACGTATGCGCCGCTGGAACTGCGCTATGCCGGCGAGCAGCTCGAGCAGGCGCGTCAGTTGCAGAGCGACGGCGAGATCGACGAGGCGCGCCGGCTGCTCGAGCAATCGCTCGTGAACAGCGATCTCGCCGTTGCAAAGTCGCGACTGGGCCGCACGCGCGAAGCGGTGCAGGTGCAGGCCGCCGCGAATGCGCAGCTGCGCGCCGACGCGGACCGGCCGGCGGCGCAGACGCCGTGAGGGCGGTCGTCACGTTGCTGCTCGCCGTCGCACTCGCCGCCTGCGGTTCGGCGCCGCGGCGCGACCTCGATCTCGACCGTCTGCGCGCGAGCCTCGACGCGCTCGCGACCGATCCCGATCTCGCCAAGCTCGCGCTTGCCGAGCGCGCGCTCGCCGAAGCGGCCGTGCGCCGTCTCGATGCGAGCAGCGTCAACGCGGCGGAGCACGCGCAGCTCGCCTACCTCGCCGAGCGCCGCGTCGACATCGCCTACATCGCCGCGCAGACCGAGCGCGAGGCGGTGCGCCTGATCGAACTGCAGCGCGAGCACGCGAGCCTGCTGCTGGCCGCGAGCCGGCGCGAAACGGCGGCGATGCGTGCCGAACTCGACCGGCAGCGACAGCGCGAACTGCTGCAGCAGGAAGATGCGTTGCGCGGCGGTGTCGCTGCGCCGGCCGCACCGGTCACGCTTTCGCCGCCGGGTGCTCCGGCGCTGGCGCCGGCACCGCTGACTGCATCTGCCGCACCCGCCGCGCCGGTAGCCCCGCCGCTGCCGGTCGCGCCGCCGGCGACCAGTGTCGAGCCGCCGCCCGCAGCGATGCCCTCGCCCGCGCCGGATGAGCAGCGGCCGGTTGCGATCGCACCGCCGTCGGCCGATCCCGCGTCGCTCGCGCAGCGGCTCGCGAGGCTCGCGCCGGATGCGGATAGCGACGGCCGCCAGGTCACGCTCGAGGATCTCGTGTTCGAGCCCGGCACGGCGACGTTCTCGGCCGATGCCGGGACCGGTCTCGCCCGCGTCGCCGCCTGGGCCGCAGCAGCGGCGTCGCTGCCGATCCGCATCGAGGGACACACCGATGCGACGGGCAGCCCGGATGCGAACCGCAGTCTGTCGCTGCGCCGTGCCGAGGCCGTGCGCGACGCGCTGATCGCGCGCGGAATCGGCGCGGCGCGCATCAGCGTGTCGGGCGAAGGCGGCGCGCAGCCGGTCGCGTCGAACGACGATCCCGAGGGCCGCGCACGCAACCGCCGCGTCGTGGTCCGGCTCGGCGGAGGCTGAATCGCGGCGCCCGCGGCGGACTTCCTGCCGCGTCAACGGCCTGCCTGCAGGCCGTAACGAAATGCTAATGAATGCACGCGGTTGCGGTTTGCGCGCGCTCCGGCAAAGGAGTAGGGTGGCTCGGCAGTCGCCCGGATTACGCGGTACGGCTGCCGAATCCATGCAGATCAGCGCATCGCCGACGTCCGAGTCCGCCTCACACCACCATCGCCCGATGGGGTCGACGCGCGACAGCGCAAATTCCGCTTCAGGTCAGTTTCCCGCATCCGTCCTCGCCCGGGCCCTGCTCGCGCGGGCGTCGTCGGCGTGCGTCTTCACAACGAAAGGAGAACGGCTGATGTTCGAGAATCACCAGAAATCCGAGATCGACGCATTGCTCAAGTCGAGCACCGAATTCCGCAGCCTGTACCAGCGACACCAGGAACTGGACAGCAAGCTGCGCGACGCCGATCTCGGAGTGCTGCCGATGGACGACACGACGCTGCATTCGCTGAAGAAGGAAAAACTGCGAGCGAAGGACCGCCTCGTCCATCTCTGGGAACATCGAAGCGGCGCGCATTGATTCCGCGCCCGGATCCGCCGGTTCCGGCATTTCCTGCTGCCGGCTCCCCGTGACGGACGCCCGCAGCTGGGGCGCCCGCCGGTCCTCCCGAAATCTCCGCGCCGGTTGCGTCGATTGCCGATCCCGTCGCGCCCCCCTGAAGGAATCGCTGAAAACCGCCGTTGCGGCGGTTTTCAGCGTCGCCGATCCCGGCGCAGGTCCGGACCCGGCTCCGCCGATCAGGCGCATGCGCGCCTGATCGCGGGCGGCGCATGACGGCGTCGAGGGAACACCGGAATTTTTCGACGTTCCCTGCCGGGCAGCCCTGCCGCCGCTGCCCTTTCCGGGCGGCGGCGAAGGTTTTTCTGCCGCCCGTGCCGCGTTTTCGCGCCGACGCCGCGCGCGGCGCGTCGCGGCGCGCCGGGCCGGTCGGTTATGATCCGGCCCCCTGAAACGACGACGTCCGGGCATCGTGCCCGGCGCTGACGAGAGCCTCATGACCATCCATCAAAGCGTGCTGGAACTCATCGGCCAAACGCCGATGGTGAAAGCGCAACGCCTCGATACCGGCCGCTGCGAACTGTTCTTCAAGCTCGAAAGCATGAATCCCGGCGGTTCGATCAAGGACCGCATCGGCCTCAGCATGATAGAAGCGGCCGAACGCGCGGGCCACATCAAGCCGGGCGACACGCTGGTAGAAGGCACCGCCGGAAACACCGGCATCGGTCTCGCACTCGTCGCGCAGCAGAAAGGCTACAAACTCATCCTCGTCGTGCCGGACAAGATGAGCCGCGAAAAGATCTTCAACCTCAAGGCCATGGGCGCCGAAGTCGTGCTGACGCGCTCGGACGTCGCCAAGGGCCATCCGCAGTACTACCAGGACATGGCCGAGCGTCTCGCGAAAGAGACGCCGGGCGCATATTTCATCAACCAGTTCGGCAATCCCGACAACCCGCTCGCGCACGAATTCGGCACCGGCCCGGAAATCATCGCGCAGATGGACGGCAACTTCGACGCGATCGTGTTCGGCTGCGGCTCGTCGGGCACGATGACGGGACTCTCGCGCTGTTTCGCCGAGAAGGCGCCGAACGTCGAATTCATCCTGGCCGATCCGGTCGGTTCGATCCTCACGCAGTACATCAACGAAGGCACGCTGTCGACGAAGAGCGCGTCGTGGATGGTCGAGGGCATCGGTGAAGATTTCCTGCCGCCGATCAGCGATTTCACGCGCGTGAAGAAGGCCTACGCGATCAGCGACAGGGAAAGCTTCCTGACCGGCCGCGACCTGCTGCGCAAGGAAGGCATTCTCGGCGGCTCGTCGAGCGGCACGCTCGTCGCCGCGGCGCTGCGCTACTGCCGCGAGCAGACCGAGCCCAAGCGCGTCGTCGTATTCGTCTGCGACACGGGCAACAAGTACCTGTCGAAGATGTACAACGACTACTGGATGCTCGACAACGGCTTCATCGAGCGCGAGCACCACGGCGACCTGCGCGACCTCATCATGCGTCCGTATTCGGCGCACGACACCGTCGTCATCGGACCGAACGATCCGCTGACGATGGCCTACCAGCGCATGAAGCTCTACGAGATCTCGCAGCTGCCGGTCATGGACGGCGAGAAGATCGTCGGCATGGTCGACGAGTCCGACGTGCTGCTGCACGTGCACGCCGACGAAACGCGCTTCCGCGATCCGGTGTCCACCGCAATGGTGTCCAAGCTCGACGTGCTCGAGGTCCGCGCGAAGATCGAGGACCTGCTGCCGGTGTTCGACCGCGGCCATGTCGCGATCGTCATGGACGACGACAAGTTCCTCGGCCTGATCACGCGCATCGACCTGCTCAATTACCTGCGTCGTCGCGTGCAATGACGATGCGTTCCGTTTCCCGTCGCGCTACGGCGCCTTTCGGCGAGTCAGCATGAGTCAGTCCAGCAAATCCCACGGCCTCGGTACGCGCGCGATCCATGCGGGCCAGTCGCCCGATCCGAGCACCGGCGCGGTGATGACGCCGATCTACGCGACGTCGACCTATGTCCAGGCCAGTCCGGGCGTGCACCAGGGCTTCGAATATTCGCGCTCGCACAATCCGACGCGCTTCGCCTACGAGCGCTGCGTCGCCGATCTCGAAGGCGGCCGCAACGGCTACGCGTTCGCATCGGGCCTCGCCGCGACCGCGACCGTGCTCGACCTGCTCGACAGCGGCAGCCACGTCATCGCGATGGACGATGTCTACGGCGGCACCTATCGCCTGTTCGAGCGCGTCCGCCGCCGCTCGGCCGGGCTCGATTTCAGCTGGGTCGATCTGAACGACCGCGCCGCGCTCGAAGCGGCCGTGAAGCCGAACACGAAGCTGATCTGGATCGAGACGCCGACCAATCCGCTGCTCAAAATCGTCGACATCGCCGCGATCGCGGAATTCGCGCGCGCGCGCGGCATCCTCGTCGGCGTCGACAACACGTTCGCGACGCCGATGCTGCAACGCCCGCTCGAACTCGGCGCGCACCTGGTCATGCATTCGGCGACGAAGTACCTCAACGGCCACTCCGACATCGTCGGCGGCATGATCGTCGTCGGCGACGAGACGGAGCTCGCCGAGAAGATGACGTTCCTGCAGAACGCCGTCGGCGGCGTGCAGGGGCCGTTCGACTCCTTCCTCGCTTTGCGCGGGCTGAAGACGCTGCATCTGCGCATGCGCCAGCACTGCGAGTCGGCGCTGGAGCTCGCCGGCTGGCTGGCGCGGCATCCCAAGGTGGAAAAAGTCATTTATCCGGGCCTGCCGGAGCACCCGCAGCACGCGCTCGCGAAGCGCCAGATGAGCGGCTTCGGCGGCATGGTCAGCGTCTACGTCAAGGGCGGTTTCGACGGCGCGCGGCGCATGATGGAACAGTGCCGCCTGTTCGCCGTCGCCGAGTCGCTCGGCGGCGTGGAAAGCCTCGTCAATCATCCGGCGGTCATGACGCACGCGTCGGTACCGGCGGAAAACCGCGCGCGCCTGGGCATCCACGACAATCTCGTGCGCCTGTCGGTCGGCGTCGAGGACGTGGCCGATCTGCGCGCCGAGCTCGACGCGGCACTCGCCGCGGCCTGACGGTGTTCGCGCAGGTGTTCCGACGATGAGCGCCAAGACGGGCGTGGCGGGTTTCCTGGCCGAACCGTTCTCCGCGTTCGGGCAACACTGGTCGCTGACGCGGGAGCTGACCAAGCGCGACGTGCTCGGCCGCTATCGCGGCGCGAGCTTCGGCCTGCTCTGGTCGGTGCTGAGCCCGTTCCTGATGCTGCTCGTCTACACCGTCGCGTTCGGCTCGATCTTCAAGAGCCGCTGGCCGCAGCAGAGCGAAGGCGGACCGGACTTCACGCTGATCCTGTTCGTCGGCCTGATCGTGCACGGCTTTTTCACCGAATGCCTGACGCGCGCGCCGACGCTGGTCGTGTCGAACGCGAACTACGTCAAGCGCGTCGTGTTTCCGCTCGAAGTGCTGCCGTGGCCGATGCTGCTGTCGGCGTTCTTCCACGCGCTGATGAACGTGCTCGTGCTGCTGCTGCTGTTCGGCCTGCGCTTCGGCGTGCCGCCGTGGACGGTCGTGCTGTTCCCGCTCGTGCTGCTGCCGCTGGCGCTCGTCGGCGCGGCGATCGGCTGGCTGTTCGCCTCGCTCGGCGTCTATCTGCGCGACATCAATCAGGTCACCGGCGTGGCCTCGGCCGCGCTGCTGTTCCTGTCCTCGGCCATGGTGCCGGTGGACACGCTGCCGCCGAACTACCAGTTCGTGTTCCGCCTGAATCCGCTGAGCTTCATCATCGACGAGGCGCGCAAGGTCGCGCTCTGGGGGCAGCTGCCCGACTGGAGCGGCCTTGGCCTCTATGCGCTGGCGGCGCTCGGTTTCTGCTACGTGAGCTACGCCTGGTTCCGTGCCACGCGCCCGGGGTTCGCCGATGTCCTCTGAACTCGCGATCCGCGTCGAAGACGTCAGCAAGGCGTTCGCGGTCTACGACAAGCCGCACCACCGCCTGCTGCAGCAGCTGTTCCCGAACGCCGGTCGCAACTGGCACCGCGAATTCCACGCGCTGCGCGACATCAGCTTCGACGTGCATCGCGGCGAGACCGTCGGCATCGTGGGGCGCAACGGTTCGGGCAAGTCGACGCTGCTGCAGATCATCTGCGGCACGCTGACGCCGAGCGCGGGCCGCGTGCAGGTGAACGGGCGCGTCGCCGCGTTGCTCGAACTCGGCGCGGGCTTCAATCCCGAATTCACCGGGCGCGAGAACGTCTACCTCAACGCGACCGTGCTGGGCCTGCAGCGCAGCGAGATCGACGCGCGCTTCGACGCGATCGCGGACTTCGCCGACATCGGCGAGTTCATGGACCAGCCGGTCAAGAGCTATTCGAGCGGCATGTACGTGCGTCTCGCGTTCGCCGTCGCGATCAACGTGACGCCCGACATCCTCGTCGTCGACGAGGCCCTGGCGGTCGGCGACGAAGCGTTCCAGCGCAAGTGCCACGCGCGCATCGAGCGCCTGCGCAACGACGGCGCGACGATCCTGTTCGTCTCGCATTCGGCCGGCATGGTCGTCGAGCTGTGCAACCGCGCGGTGCTGCTCGACCGCGGCGAGCTGCTCGCGCAGGGCACGCCGCGGCATGTCGTGTCGCGGTATCACAAGCTGCTGTACGCACCGGCGCACCGCGCCGAGGAAATTCGCGCGCGCATCCGCGACGACGAGGACGCCGGCGTCGTGACACCGGTCGGACGCGACGGCGACGACACGGCGGACGGCTCGTATTTCGATCCGGGGCTGGTCTCGCAAAGCACCTTGCGCTATCCGTCGATCGGCGCGCAGATCGAGGATCCGCACATCGAGACGCCCGACGGCACGCGCGTCAACGTGCTGCGCGGCGGCGGCAGCTACGTGTACTGCTATCGCGTCCGCTTCGACACCGCGGCGGTCGGCGTGCGCTGCGGCATGCTGTTTCGCACGACGACCGGGCTCGAACTCGCCGGCGGCGTCAGCGCGACTCCGGGCGAGGGCATCGACGTGGTCGAGGCCGGCAGCGAGCTGGCGGTACGCTTCGCGTTCCGCTGCCAGCTGCTGCCGGGCGCCTATTTCGCCAACGCGGGCGTGCTCGGCCTCGACGGCGAAGCCGAGTCGTATCTCGACCGCCGCATCGACGCGATCATGTTCCGCGTAATGCCGGACCCCGATCGCCTCGCGACGGGCCTCGTCGATATCGACGTTCGCCCCAGCGTCTCGATGGACGCGTCGGCCGGAGCCTGCCCGTGACGCAACGCCATACCGCCATCCTCGTCCTCGGCATGCACCGCAGCGGCACGTCCGCGCTGACCCGCGTGCTGAATCTCTGCGGCGTCGATCTGGGCACGCACCTGATGCCGCCGGCCGCGGACAACAACGAAAGCGGCTTCTGGGAGCATCTCGACGCGGTCGACCTGCACGAGCGTCTGCTGCTGCAGCTCGGCCGCAGCTGGTCGGACGCGCGCAATCTGCCAACGGACTGGGAGGCCTCGCCGGCCGCGGCGGTCGCCGGGCAGCGCGTCGCCGCGCTCGTCGCCGACCAGTTCGCGCGCAGCCCGGTCTGGGCGATCAAGGATCCGCGGCTCTGCCGTTTCGTGCCGGTCTGGACGAAAGCCCTCGACGCGGCCGGCATCGACGTGAAATTCATATTCGCGCTGCGGCATCCGGACGAAGTCGTCGCCTCGCTCGCGCGCCGCGACGGCATCGTGCCGCAGGAGGCCGGCCTGCTGCTGCTCGATCACTTTTTCGAGGCCGAGGCCGCGACGGAGAATCGCGTGCGCTGCGTCGCCACCTACCAGGCGCTGCTCGACGACTGGCGCGGCTGCGTCGCGCGCATCGGGCGCGAGCTGGACGTCGCGATCGTGCCCGACGAGGCCGCTGCGGCCGAGATCGACGCCTTCCTCGATGCCGGCGCGCGCAATCACCACGCGGCCGAAGACCTGTCGCGGCTCGGTGCCTCGCTCAATGGCCGGGTCTACCGGCTGGCGCGCGAAGCGGCCGACTCGGCGCAGTTCTGGGACGGCGTCGCGGCGCTGCGCGACCCGTGGGATCTGTATCGCAACGACCTGCTGCCCTACGTCGACGAGCTGCTCGATCTGCTCGCGGTGCGCGACGCCGCCGAGCGCGGCGAGCGGCGCGTTGCCGGCGGCGCCGTCGCGACTGAACGCAACGGCGACGCGCTGCCGGCGCTCGCGCGCCTGCAGTTCCGCATGATTTCCGGGCTGCAGGACGGCATGGGCCGGCTCGGCCAAGCGTCGGCCGATCTCGGCGCGATGGTGCGGACCGGCACCGAAGCCGCGCTCGGCGCCGCGTCGGGCATTGCTTCGACCGTCAACGAACTGCGCTCGACCCTGCCCTATGTGCGCAGCCGCCTCGACGGGCTCGTCGAACAGGCCGCCACGCTGTCAGTCGCGGCGGCGAAGCAGCACGAGCAGCTCGGAATCGCGGCCGACCACGCCGACGCGCTGCAGCGGCACATCGACGCCGCGGCCGAGCGCAGCGAAGCGCGCCTGGCCGCGTTCGCCGCGGACAGCGGCGAGCGTTTGGGACAGTTGATGCAGTCGTCGGAGGCCGCCGCGGCGCGCGAACACGCGCTGTTGGCGCAGATAGAGGCATTGTCGGCACGCATCGAGGCCATCGCGGCCGAGCAGCAGCAACGCGACGAGGCGCGCTGGTCGCGGCGCCTGCGCCGCCTGTTATCGGGGAAATGACAGGAACGGCGTGCCGTGGATGCACGGGCGAGGGAGCCGGCGACAGAGTGGGGGCGGCCGGCAAGGGATTACGTTTCGAGCAGGTGGGGATATGGCTAACGCCTCGTATTGGGACAAATTCGTGCTGGGCATGCGATTTCTCTATCGCATCATCCCGCTCGACGAACGCACGAAGCTGCGCCACACGTACTGGCTGGCGTATCGCTTTCCGGCGCTGCGCCAGGTCGTGCGCACGGCCGAGCAGCAGGTACTGGTCGAACTCGACCTCGTGCCGGTGCCGATCGGCAACGCGATGGCGCCCGGTGCCGACGTCGTCGCAGTCAGCGCGCAGAACGCCGGCATCGTCGAGTGCGACGCCACGAAGACCGCGGCCGAGATCGCGCCGCTGCGCCTCGGCGCGGGCCAGCCGCGGGCGCGCCGCGTGCACGCCGGCACGCGCGCGATCGGCTACAAGGGGCTGCGCGACGAGCCGATGACGCAGGCGCCGCCGGTCACGCTGCTCGCGTTCTACCTGCCGCAGTTCCACCCGATTCCGGAAAACGACGCCTGGTGGGGCAAGGGCTTCACCGAGTGGACCAATGTCGGCCGCGCGCTGCCGCAGGTCGAAGGCCAGTACCAGCCGCACCTGCCCGGCGAGCTCGGCTATTACGACCTGCGCGTGCCCGACGTGCAGCGGCGCCAGATCGAGCTGGCCCGGCGCTACGGCGTCGGCGGCTTCTGTTTCTACTTCTACTGGTTCGCCGGCAAGCGGCTGCTCGAAGCGCCGCTGCTGCAGTATCTCGAGGACCCGTCGCTCGATCTGCCGTTCTGCCTGTGCTGGGCGAACGAGAACTGGACGCGGCGCTGGGACGGCTACGAAAGCGACGTGCTGATCGCGCAGGACTATTCGGCCGAGGACGACCTCGCGTTCATCGACCATGTCGCGCGCTACATGCGCGATCCGCGCTACGTGCGCGTCGACGGCCGCCCGGTGCTGCTGGTCTACCGCCCGAGCCTGCTGCCCGATCCGCGCGCGACCGCGCAGCGCTGGCGCGCGCGCTGCCGCGAACTCGGCATCGGCGAGATCCACCTGTGCCTGACGAGCGCGTTCGACCGTCTCGATCCGTCGACGATCGGCTTCGACGCGATGGTCGAATTTCCGCCGAATAACACCGCGCCGCCGCTCGTGACCGACCGCGTGCGCAAGCTGAATCCGGAATTCTCCGGCAATGTATACGACTGGAGCTGCTTCCCGGAGCGCAGCCGCAACTACGCCGATCCGGGCTGCGTGTTCTATCGCGGCGTGAATCCGGGCTGGGACAACGAAGCGCGCAAGCCCGGCGTCAGCAACATCTTCGTCAACGCGACGCCGCGCGGCTACGAGGAATGGCTCGCGAACGCGATGCGCGACACGATCGCGCGCTTCTCGCGCCGAGACCAGCGCCTCGTGTTCATCAATGCCTGGAACGAATGGGCCGAGGGCGCGCACCTCGAACCCGACGTGCGCCTGGGCTATGCCTGGCTCGACGCGACGCGGCGCGCGATCGAACGCGTCAACGCGCCGGCGGCCCTGCCGCTGCAGCGCGTCTGCGTCGTCGTCCACGCCTACTACCCCGAGCTGCTCGACGAGATCGTCGAGATGCTCGCGCACTGGACCGTCGCGTACCGCCTGATCGTGACGACCGTGCCCGAGCGCGAGGCCGACGTGCGCGATCGCCTGCGTCACGCGCGCGTCGACGGCGAATGCCGCGTGTTCGAGAACCGCGGCCGCGACGTGCTGCCGTTCCTGCGCGTCGCGAACGAACTCGCCGATGCCGGCGAGGAACTCATCGTGAAGCTGCACACCAAGCGCTCGCTGCATCGTGCCGACGGAGACATCTGGCGTCGCGACCTGCTGACCAAGCTCATCGCGCCGGAGAACGTCCGCCGCATTCACGACGCGTTCCGCGGCCGCGCCGATCTGGGCATGGTGGCGCCCGACGGTCACATCCTGCCGATGAATTTCTACTGGGGCTCGAACCAGGAGAGCGTGTACTACCTGTGCCGCCTCATGGGCGTGGCCCACGCCGATCCGGGCAAGGACGTCTTTGCCGCGGGATCGATGTTCTGGGTACACCTGCGCGCGCTGCGGCCGCTGCTCGACCTGCACATCGACGAAGCCGAGTTCGAAGCCGAGAAGGGGCAGGTCGACGGCACCATGGCGCATGCGATCGAGCGCTGCTTCACCGTGTCGGTACGCGCCGCCGGAACCTACCTCGCCTCGACGCAGGATCCGCTCGCGAACGCGCTGCCGCGCGAAGACGACTACGACTACGCCGAATCGAGCCGGCGTGCCGTCAGCTGACGCCGCAGGCGCGGAGGAAACCGCCGTGGAGCACTACGACCATCTGATGCGCGAAGGCTACGCCGTGGTGCCCGCGGCGCTGGCGCGGGAAACCTGCGAACAGGCATTGGACGCGGTCGGCGCGTTCAAGCGGCGCAATGCCGCGCTGATCGCGCCGAACGAAAACGAACACGGACACATGTATCGCGTGTCGAACCTGCATCTGGCCGTGGCGCCGCTCGCGCACGCGTTCGCTGCGCTGAGCGCGCCGCTGACGGTATGCGACCGTTACTTCGACGCGCCGGCTTCGCTGTATACCAGCCTCTATTTCGAGCGCGGATCGGAGCAGAAGCTGCACCGCGACACGCCGTACTTCACGACGCGGCCCGGCGGCCGCTATCTCGGCGTCTGGCTCGCGCTCGACGACGTCGACGCCGGCAACGGCCCGCTGCTGGTCGTGCCGGGCAGCCATCTGCTGCCGCCCATCGACGTCGAGGCGATGGCACGCGAACTCTTCGCCGGCACCGACGGCGGTCCGGCCGTCGCCGCACAAGGCTGGGCTCCATACCAGGAGGCCGTGAGGCGGCAGTGCGACGCGTACGGGCTGGCACCGCGCGAACTCCACGTATCGCGCGGCGACGTCGTCATCTGGCATCCCGAGCTGTTCCACGGTGGCGCGATCCATCAGCAGCGCGAGCGCAGCCGCAACAGCCTCGTGATGCACGTGACGCCCGTCGGCACGCCGGTCTACCCGATCGATGTCTTCTTCGACCCGGCGCGCGAGCCGCCCGAGGTCGCTGGCTGGAACTACTACGACTGCGGCGACCGGAAGATCGTGCATCTTGGACATGTGGATTTCTGGCACAAGTTTCTCGTCGCCGTCGAAGACTTCGTCTGAGTCGCGTGTCGCGGCTGCGCGCAGTGCCCGTGACCGGGTGCCGCGGCGCGAAGCGCCCGCTATCATCCGATTTCCGACGTTGTTTCGACGTCGCACACGCGCAAACGCGTCCGCGTGCGGATGCCGAGCGTCGACGCATCACCGGCTGCGGCCCTGGGAGCACGTATGTTGAGCTGGTTCGAAAATCACGTTGATTTCATGCGCAGCGTCGACACCATCGACGCGCGCCGCCGCAGCGGCGAGGCGCACATTGCGACGCAGGAGCAGGTTCCGGGCTATTGCGCCGTGTGCGATGCGATGACGACCTATGTCGTGCGCGCCGGGGCGTTCTACGACAACAGCCCGAATCTGCGCGAAGGACTGATCTGCCGGCGCTGCGGGTTGTCGAACCGCAACCGGCTGATCTATACCGCACTACGGGCGCGTGCCGCCGAGCTGCCGCAGGCCGATGTCGCGATGCTCGAGTGCCTGACGCCGCTGTTCGTCGCGCTGCGCCGGCAGCTGCCGCAAGTCCTCGGTTCGGAATACATCAGCGACAAGCACCAGTCGGGGCAGGTCTACAGCTATCACGGCCATCCGGTGCGGCATGAATCGATCACGCAGCTGTCGTACGCAGATGCGAGCCTCGATCTGATCGGCCACTGCGACGTGCTCGAACATGTCTACGACTACCGCGCGGCGCTGCGCGAAGTGCGGCGCGTGCTGCGGCCGCAGGGGCAGATGATCTGCACCGTGCCGTTCTTCATGACGCGCCATGAAGAGGCCGTGCTCGCGCGTCCGCGCGACGACGGCAGCATCGAGTTCTTCGGAAAGCCCGAATATCACGGCGACGGCCTGCGCCCCGAAGGCATCCTGACCTGGCATCACTTCGGCTGGAAGCTGCTGGCCGACGCGCGCGCCGCGGGTTTCGCCGGCGCGCAGATCGGCCTCGACTACGACCTGTTCTGCGGCTTCGCGACCAACAATCATCCGAGCCGGGAATACGGGCTGATGTATCCGCTGCTGTTCCGCGCGATCGCCTGAGCATTCCGCGTCGCCGATGGCGACGCTTGCGGCTGCGCTACGGCGAAAAAGCGAGCGGAGCCCGGTCGTATTCAGCCGTGCTGCCGGAGATCGCGCGCTGCCATGCTGCGGCATGGACGACGCCATGGCAGGCTCGCAAGCGTGCGAGTACAGGCGTTCAACGGGTGGCCGCGCAGAATGATTCACCGTAGTAAGCGTCTGCCGGCGTCGCCAGTCGCGTATGGACGAATGACCTGCGCGGAACGGCGCCGTGCATCCTCTCTGTCGGCGAACAGTGTGCGCGGCACTCGTCGGTGTCCGACCGGCGGGCCTGCGGAAACCTGGCTGCTTCACAGATCCCGATTCCCGCCCTCGTCGGCGGCGCAATGCCGTCACGGATCGCCGATCCGAAGTGCTGAGACACCCTGGCTGGACAATCACCTTGTCGCCCGGGCCCGTTCGACGCCTTTCACGGACGAATGTCGGATCACCCGGTGCGACACCCATTGCTCGGCTTCCATACGGAGAACCTCATGTCCCTCATCAACCCGATTGCGCGCGCTATTGCGTGCGCAACCTTCATGGCTCTCGGCGTGTCCGTGGTGGCACACGCCGACGTGGCGCGCGCGCAGGTCGCAGGCACGGAGGTCGACGCGGCAGAGCTGCTCGCCGCGGAAGCTGGTGAAGCGAAATCCGCAGCCGTGTGCGACGGCGTCCATGACACCGCCACGCTACAAGCGTTGCTCAATGCCGGAAAGAACACGGCCACCGGCGTCTACGAGCCCACCGTCGTCGAGATTCCGATGAGACCCGACGGCTGCCTCATCAGTGCGCCGCTCAAGGTATATTCGAATACGCGCATCGTCCAGAACGGCCTCGTCAAGCTCGTCGGCTATGTCGCGCCGGCACCGACCGAGCAGCACGGCATGTACACCATCGTTGACGGCAGTCAAAATGTCACGATCGAAGGGTCGGGCACGCTCGACGGCAACCGCAGCGCTTACGCGAGCGGCATGTGTTGCATGGGCGGCATCGTCGCCGGCGGACCTGAAATCGGCGACTACAACGCGAACGTCAAGAACATTACGATCCGCGGCCTGCGCATCGTCAACTCGCCGATGTGGCCCGTGTCGATCGACAACGCGACGAACGTGAAAATCGATTCGGTGACCGCCGACAATTCCGTGTCGACGTTCCAGGTCGCGCACAACTCGACCAATGTGTCGGTGAACAATGTCCATATTTCTGACGCCGACGACATCGGATTTTCTTTCTATCGCGGCGTAGCGAACGCCAGTCTGACGAATTCGGTCGTTCATGACGCCGGCGGTGCAGGAATTTCCATCTATACCGATGCGCCACCGGGGGTTGCCGCTGCGCGCCCCAGTGCGGATATCGCTCTGGTCGGTAATGTGGTCTACAACGCGCATGCAGGAATCGATGTCAACGGTGCCGGCCTCATGACGTCGCGCAATGTCAACATCAGTAGCAATATAGTGCACCACAATCGCATTGCTGGAATTTCCGTGTCGCCCTGCACCAACTGCCAGATCGTCAGCAATCTGATCCACGACGACGGTGGAGCGTCAGGCAACGTCCCGGGTGTCTGGGTCATCAATTCGCCGGGACTTACGATTGCCAGCAACACGATCTACAACGAAGGCCAGGGCGCGAGCGTTGGTTACGGCATCATCGTCACTGACTTCATTACCGGCGCGCCCGCCACCTCTCGCTTGTCGATTACGGGCAACAAGATCTTCGACGACCGGTCCACGCAGATCATGGCCCATGCCTTCGGTGGGGTGATCCCGGCGCCGGCATCGGTCACGGCGAATACGCTGGGTGCGACGATCGGCGTGCGCGACAATTTCGTGTACGCGAGCGGGAGCGTCGTTTCCAACATCAACATGCCGTAGCATCCGGCGCCGGTCCGCATCGCGGCCCGTGTGTCAAAGAGCGCTGCGTCGTTTCGAGTCCGGCCGCCTCAGGTGGCCGGACTCCGCGCAATCACGCGAGGCGAAGCCGCATGACGTTCGTCGAGGCAGTCGGCGCTGCATGAGGTTCGAGTGCCGTTTCCCGCTGGTCGTCGTCTGTGCGCTGTGCGTCAAAGCATGGATTCCCCGCGATCGTGACCGCGCTGCCGGGAAGGTCGCGTCCAAGTTCACGCTGACCACTTCCCTCTTGCGCTCGTCGCGTTCGTGCAAGGGCAGGAGCGGAGATGCATGTCGTCGGTGTGGCTGTCCGGTGCGGACTGTCCGCACGATGCCGTTATTCCGGTGTAGGCGATTCTGAACTCAGTCGACGACGGAGTGGTTCTCCGCCGAAGCGGGGCTCGATCTGGTCGGCCGGGTAAGCTGCACGAGGTGCGCTGCCGGTCGCAGCTGCGGCAGACGGTCTGCGCCGTTTCGTTCTTCGTGACTGGCCCGCCGAAGCCGCGCGAGTGCCGGCACCAGCGCTCGCGCAGCGACGGCAGCATCAAGCTCGCACCGCGTCGGCGGGAGCTGCGGCCGACGCGCGCGAAGCGGGATTTGTGAGGGCGCCGATCGGTCGCGATTACGGCCCGATCGGCGGCTTTGCGACGAGCAACCGCCTGCGCGCGGAATATGGCCTCATGCAGCCGCTGCTGCGCATGTCGCCTGAACGCGCGCAGCCGACCGGCGACGCTGCCGCTCAGCGACGACGAAGAATGAACAGGGCCTGGTCGTATTCGGCATTGCGGTCGGAGATCGCGCGTCGCGCGTTGCCGGGCTGCGGCGCGTCCGAAGTCATGACGAGGTCGAAGTCGCGCGAGTATTCGCGCTCGATATAGCTGCGCGGAATGAACGACTCGCCGTAATAGCTGCTGTCGCGCACGCCGCCACCGCCAGTCGCCGTATGCACGAACTCGCCGGCGCGGAAACGGCGCCGCACATCTTCCCAATCGGCGAACAGCGTGCGCAGCACGCGCATGTGTCCGATCGGGGTGTCTGCCGGAACCTGGCTGCAGAAGTCGAGGAACCATTCGTTGCGCGTGGTGAAGGCGAACAGGCCGCCGGGTTTCAGGATTCGGGCGAACTCGTCGACCCAGAGCCGGCACGCGGTTTCCGAAAGATGCGAAAACACCGAAAAGGCGGTGACGAGATCGAAGCTTTCCGCAGCAAACAGGCTCGGCGGCAATGGTGCGCAGGTGTGGAAGATTTCCTCGCCGAACAACTGATTCGACAACGTGACGAACTGCGGGTCGACGTCGAGGCCCGCGATATTTGCCAGGCGCGCTTCGCGCAGGAAGAACCGCGTGATGCGGCCCCAGCCGCTGCCGAAATCCAGAACCCGCCAATCCGGCGACGCGTGAATTCCGACGCGGTCCATCGTATCCACGATGTCTGCGTAAAAGGCCGCTGCGGGCGCGAGTGCCGCAGCGCCGGAAAGTCCCGTCGTGCTTGCCTGGAGTTCTTCCGTGGGGAAACGCGGGAGCGCGTCGCCGAGTGGCGAGCGCAAATTCTCGTCGTGAATGCTGGATGTAAGTCTATCCAGCCACGATCCTACGTCGGGCTTGATTTCCATGAAGGCTAGTCCGGGTTCCGGTCGAGTAAAGAAAGCCGACGGTGCGCAGCAGATGTGCAGCGACGTCGGCACTGACGCCAGATCTTAGCATCGGAACATTTGCGTTATAGCCAATTGACATCGCGTGCGATCGGCACCGCGTGAATGTGTGGATCACGTCGTGTGTGATTGTCGCCTCCGTACGGTATCGCTTGCCTGCGATCGTGCGAGGACGCCGGTTGGGGCCGGGTGTGACCGGCATTTCACACGGAATACGGCCTCATTCGAATACGTCGGCGAAGATGAGATCGGCAATGTAGGTCACTGGCGCCGTGTCGGTTGCACCGCCTTCCTGGGTGACCAGCAGGCTGCGGTACGTCAGCGACCGATTGTTCGGCGCGACTGCCACGGAACCGGAGGGAATGCCCGGCGGTGTCAGATTGACGCCCAAGTCGATGAACTGTTCGACGAACGCTCCAGCGAGCTGTGTCCATTGCAGGGTCGTGCCGGCGCCTGGACCGATCTTTTGCGGTCGCGCGCGCAAGTCCGTCGCGGGTGCCGGACCTGCGATGGTCGTCGCTGACGCGGACGTCGCGCCGACAGTCAGTTGGTGCACGCCAGCGGCAACCGACGTCAGACCCAGGTTGCCACTGACGGGTACTCCGTCGAGCGACGCGCTGCCTCCACTCCAGGCGTAGGCGGCAAATGAAGCGGTTGGCTGCGCCGGATCCCCAATCGCATAGGTCGGCAAGGTCTTCGACGGCACGGTCCGCAGCGCGACTACGGCGGGTGCCGACGCCAGCCCCGTGTTGGGTGTCGGCGCCTTTGCTTGCCCGTGCAGCGTCAATGAATTGACTTGGGCGACGGTTTGCGCAGTGGTAAACGCATTCGAGTAGAAGGCCGTCGAATTCGGA
The DNA here is from genome assembly GCF_035481375.1 of Tahibacter sp. GTDB lineage: Bacteria > Pseudomonadota > Gammaproteobacteria > Xanthomonadales > Rhodanobacteraceae > Tahibacter. The sequence goes on along the minus strand of NZ_DATIGT010000221.1, from coordinate 16,127 downwards.
AAGATGCTGTTTGCTGCATATTGCATCAGGTTGAACGGTGCCGCGTTTGCATCGTAGTCGAGGACGGCCGCCGCGCCGCTGTTGTTGCTCATCACGCTGTTGCGAACGATGCCGGTGGCGTTCACCGCGGGACGCGGAGCGCCGATATTTTCCCAGCCCGTCCAGATTGCCGTTCCGCCCCAGCGACTGCCGCCGACGAGTTGGTTCTCGGCGAACTGACTGTCGCTCACGTCGAGTCGCGAGCCCTGCGAATAGATCGCCCCTCCCGCGAAGCCTGCTGTCGAACGGATGAATGCGGTGCGCTGTATCGTCATGTCTGAATTGTCGAAGACGAACAGAGCGCCGCCGCTGCCGGTATTGGCAGCGTTGGGCGTAGCGTCACATCCGGCGAACAGCGAATCGCTGATCTGTGTCGTCGTCAACTGCAGGATGCCTGCGCCGCCCATACCGCCGCCGCTGTTCTCGGCGACATCGCAGTCGTAGAACGCCGAGCCTTCGATCGTGAGCGGTGCGCGGTTGGCTGCAATCGTGCCCATCTGGGCGTTTCCGCCGAGACCATAGGCCCGGACGAGATCGCCGACGATGTAGAGACAGCCGCCGCTGCGTGCCGCATTGCCGACACTGCCGAAGCGTCCCTGAAAAAGCGTGTTTCGTAGCGTGACGCTAGTGTTGCGACGATTGACCTGGCCGTCGAGTGCGTCACTGTCTTCCGACGATGCAGCAATGGCGCCGCCCATCGACGCGCCGGGAATCGTGCCGGTCACGCTGTTTCCGTGAAAGGCGCTGTCGGTCACGTTGACGATCGCGCGGTAGCTGCTGATCGCTCCACCGATCTGCGCGCGGTTCGTGATGAACCGCGTGTTGTAGGCATTCAGCGTTGCCTGGTCCTCGACCTGCACGGCGCCGCCGACCGGTACGTTCGTACCTGCGACTGATGGATCGCGCTCCGATGCGTTGTCGACGAACGTCGTGTTCGCCGTCACCACATCAGTCGGCATCGATGCCGACCACCAACCGAATGCGTAGACGGCTCCGCCCGAATAGCCGGCCCGATTGCCGGCGAAGCGCGAGTTCGTCACGCGCAACTGCGAATCGACTAGCGAGATCGCCCCGCCCAGCGAATCGACGAAATGGCCCGGCAGATTCACGCGATTGTTCTCGAATCGCGTATTGTGGATGAATATACGAGAACTTCCACCGGCGTTGATCGCGCCGCCTGACTGGGTTGCGTTGTTCGACGTAAACGCGCTGTCCAGAATGAGGATGCGGGAATTGTTGGAGCGGATCGCGCCGCCGTTGCCTATCGTCGTTGCGCTATTGGATGAGAACGTCGTGCCGACGAAAGTCAGATTGGCTGCGTTGGATGTTATCGCGCCGCCGCCGCCGCCCGCGGGGACTGCCGCGGTGTTGTTCTGAAACGTGCAATTGACGAAAGTGACGGTCGCTTCGACCAGGCTCAGCGCGCCGCCGAGCCCGCCGTTCGTCGTGCGGCCATTGGCGAACGTCATGCGTTCGAATGTGATCGGTTTGCCGAGCGCAGCCGATCCGTTGGCAATGCGCAGGATGTCGGTCGTATTGGAACCGGTGAGCGTCACCGTGGCGGCGACGGCGGCGCGCATAGTGAACGACTTGCCGAGGTTGCTCGCCTGGAATCCACCGGCCGGTGCGGCGTAAGTGCCGTTGGCTATTTCGATGATGCCGCCGTCACTGACCTGATTGATGGCTTGCTGCACGGTGGCTTGAGAAGGCACGAGAATCAACGACTGCGCGACTGCCGCCGTTCCTGCCATGGACGAGAACAGTAGGGCGACGAGTGTGCGATGTACGAACTTCATACGACTACCTGCGTGATGGCGGATCCCGCCACTGGCGCGAATGCGTGCCGGTGGGGCAATCGTCACTGTGGGGCGGCGACGACTTAAGGACAAGTACGTCCACGCAGCATGAATCGTGCCTTACTCCGCAATTTCACCCATAGCCGGAATCGATGGGGCCGGCGAAGTGCGGCCGGCCCCGATTGGTCTGCTCAGAAACGATAGACGCCCGACATCGAGTAGGTGTCGAGTCCATCGGAAAGGTCGGCGGCGAGATCGAGCTGGAAGTTCGTGAATGCCCAGCCGCCGCCGATGGCGTAATGCTTTTCGGCGCCGCGCCCGCCGGCGAATTGCGCAGCGAACAGCTCGTCGAAGGTCACGTTGTTCTGAAACTGGTCTGGACGCGGCACACCGACGAACGAAACCGAATGCCGTGGATCGTGCCAGATCCCTGCGCGAAGGCTGAATGGGTGCGTCATGTCGGCGAACGTGTATTCCGCGCCGAGATGCGCTTCGTTACCGTCCTCGATCTGCAGACGTTGCGTCGCCGTGATGTCGAAGAAAGTGCTGATGTCGTCAGTCAGTTCGGAATAGCGGACGCGATTCACGTCCAGGTTGACGACGAGGCGGTCCGTCGGGCGCCAGGACAGGCCGATGCCGAAGACGTCGGGGATGTTGAAGGTCACGCGTGACGGGCCGTACTGCTGGATCGGCGGATTCAGCGGCGTCGTGCCGTCGCTGAGGCCGATGATCTGCGACGTGTAGTCGAACCGCGGCGCATGACGATAGGTCAGGCCAAGGCTCACGCTGTCGCTGAGGCCGAAGCGTGCGCCGAGGTTCCAGCCGAGTCCGTGATCGTCGCCGTCCTGCAACGCGGTCTGCAGCCGCAGCGGCCGGTTCTCGAAAAATCGACCCGTATCGCTGTGCAGGTCGAAGTCGTAACGCGAAAGGCCGAAGCCGAATGAGACCCGGTCGGTCGCGCGAAATGCCGCGGCGGCGCCCCAGTTCACGATCTTCAGATCGATGCTCGATTCGGTCATGAACAACGGCGCGTCGTCGAAGCGCAGCGCGGCGCTCGTGTCGAAGTCGCTCGAGAAGTTCGCCAGTTCGTGGCGATAGAACGCGAACGACCAGCGCTCGGCCGGAACGATGATCGAGAAGTAGGACAGGTTGTTCGTCGAACTGTCGTCTTCCAACACACGCAGTCCCGCTGTGCTGAACGGGTTCGTGGTGGTGTTGCCGCTGTCGACATAGGGCGTGCTGAATGCCGTATGGCGCGCCTCGGCAGCGACTTCTACCTGGCGCAGTTGAGTGAGTCCGGCCGGATTCGAGTAGGCCGCGGTCGCGTCGTCGGCTAGGCCGATGAAGGCACCGCCCATGCCGAGGCTGCGGGCACCCGGATTCGCGAAACTGAAGGGAATGCTGGCGTTCGCTTCGAGATCGTTGATCGCGAGGGCGGTGCCGGAGGCGAAACTGAGAACGGTGGCGATGCAGACGGCGAGGGTTCGCTTCATGGCTTCCTTACTCCCCAGGAGGAACTACGAAAACGTGTGAAGGCGTCAAAACACGACATCGAATTGGTCGGCCGCCTCGGGGCGGTCGCCTGCCCGGTCTCTGCAGACTACTCGAACGGTGATCCGAAAATGACGTCCGGCAATTCGGCTTCAAAGGAGGCGATGCCGCTGCGGCGTGCGCCACTGATCGCGTTGTCGCCGTGGAACTGCCCGCCGAGTGTCACCGTGCCCGCATCGGCGCGGATGATCGTCTGTATGGGGCCATTGGGGTCGGGATGCCAGTCCGTGTCGACCGCGCCCGTCATCGAGAGCCGCGCCACGTTGCGGCGCGGCAGGCCTCCGACCGAAACGAAACGGCCGCCGATGTAGATCTCGTTTGCCGTCGACAGGAGGCTGCTGACGGGGCCGTCGGGCGTCGACAGCACACCGGCCGTGCTCGGCAGGCGAGCGAGATACGGGCGGTGCTCGCCGTCGATGTACTGGAATGCTCCGCCGGCAATCAGGGCGCCTTCGCGGTCGAACGCGAGCGCCCGAACAGGCCCATCCGTCGTAACGCTCCAGAACGGATCGGCATTTCCGTCGGTGGTCCATGCCCGTCTGATGGCTGTCTGGTTGTTGAATTCCGTGCCGAAATACAGCAGGCCGCCGCCTGTCGCGATCAGGGATGTCACCGTGGCGCTGAAGTTGGGCCAGAAAGCATCGTCGAGGGTGTACGGCATGCCGGGACCCGATGCGCGGAACCGGTAAATGCTTCGCCCGTTCGAGCCCGAGACGTAGAGCAGTCCGTCGGAATCCAGCGCCATTGCCGAGACCGCAAAATTGAATCCGGGACCCGTGAACTCGTCCGCGAAGGCGGCGCCGCTGCCATAGCCGTGTAGTCGTGCGAGGCCGTTTCGCGGAGCACCGCCGACGCCAAGGATGTCGCCGCCCACGATGACATCGCCGTTGGCGTCCACGGCGACGTCGACCACCGCCCGCGCATCGAGAGCCGGAGCCCATTGCTCGTCGAGTTCGCCGTCCGGCTTGATGCGCAACAGCGAGCGGCGAGGCAGTCCGTTCGCTTCATCGAAATTGCCGCCGACGATGATGCCGCCGTCCGGTTGGCGGGCGACCGCGTTCACCGACGGGGCGACGGTGAGGTCGACGGGGTCGCGGAATGCGCCCGAAGGCGTCCACCAGGTCAGCGAGGTGCGCGGTCGTCCGGCAATGGCGGTCGGCTCGCCGCTCGCGACGAGCCCTCCCGACGCGTCGAACGCGAGCTGCATGCTCAAGTCCTGTATCGTGACGGGGTTCGGGGCGATCTGACCCGTCGCTGGATCCCGGCGCGTCAGCAGTCCCGTTCCGCCATCGGCGACGTGGATCCACCCGTCGGGAGCGACGGCCACGCTCCGCCGAAACCAAGACGACGTGTCGGAGCGCCATGTCGGATCGACGGCGCCGACTCCGCTCGTCGAAAGCTTCGCGAGATTGATCCGGGGCTGCCCGCCGAACCCACTGAACCGGCCAAGAACGTACAAACCGGTCCCGTCCGGCGACAGCGCGATGGCATCGACTCGGTCCAGTCCCTGGGCCACCGGCTGCCACTGCGGATCGACGACGCCCGTGCTGGCGCTCAGCTTCATCAAACCCTGGGTTCCGCTGCGATAGCCGCCGACATAGAGATCGTCGCCGCGGCGGACCATCGTATAGAGCATCGGCATGGGCACGGCAGGCGTGAACGCAGTGCGCAGCTGACCCGTGGCTGCGTCGACTTTGGCAAGGCGCGGGCGTGCCTGCCCGTTCACGGCAGTGAAGTCTCCCGCGATGATCAGATCCCCGTCGCTAGCCATCAGCATCGCATAGATGCCGTCGACCGCCAGCGAAAACGAAGTATCGATCGTCCCGTCGGCGTTGTACTTCCTGACGAGGTCTTCGGCGGGAACCGACGCATACACGGTTCCGGCGCCTGCCTCGGCCATTCGGCCGAATGGTCCGGTAGCGGCATAGGTCGCAGTCGCCAGCGTGCCGTCGCTGTTCAGACGTGCCACGTTTGCGCGCGCGTATTCGCCGACGTAGGAGAAGCTGCCGGTCACCAGCAAACCACCGTCGGCAAGCGGCAGCACCGAGGCGATAACATTCGCGCGTGCGCTGTCGACGTGCAGCCGCAGATCCGGCTTCGGCAGCGGTGTCTGCGAGGCGACACCCGTCGCGATCAGCATCAGTGCCATGGCGGTGAAGAAACGCGCCTGCGTGCGTCGTAGCCGGTCCACTCGATGTCGCTCCTGAGCAAGATTTGTCGCCCGTCCGCAGCTCGCTGCGTTCGTGCCGTGGCGGAATCGCGCCGCCCGAGGCTACTCGAAACCGTCCGTGAAAATCATGTCGGGAATCGGCGCGGGCAAGGCTGCGATCCCGCTGCGGTCGAGCGTGCCGACGCGGCCAAAGTTTCCGGCAATGACCAAACGTTCGGCACGGTCAGACGCCAGGGCGCGGACAGCATCGTCGCTGCCCGGATTCCAGTCAGGATCGACGATCGCGCTTCCCGAGGTCGACAGTTTTGCGATGCGATTGCGTGGCAGTCCGCCCAGTGAAGTGAATTCCCCGCCTGCGTAAACAGCACCGTCCGGGTTGACGAGCACAGCGCTGACACCGCCGTTTGCCTGAGCATTCCAGTTCGGATCGGCGATGCCGGTCGTCGGGTCCAGTCGCGCGAGAAAGGCGTGGTTCTGTCCCCCGATCGTCAGGAAGTCGCCGCCGACGATGACGTTCCCCTGCGCGTCGCGCGCAAAACTGCGCACGCCCGCCGCGGGCCACGGGTTCCAGGTCGGGTCCGCCGATCCGCTTGCGGTCGAGATTCGCGCCGCATACCGGCGGGGTTGCCCGCCGATGGCGGTGAAGTAACCGCCGACGAAGAGCTGGTCGGGGCCGTCGGCGGCGATGGCATAGACGCCGGAGTTGGCATTGGCCGTCCAGCTGGCGTCAGCGACCAGATAACCCAGCGGGGATCGGATCGCGCGGTTGATCCCCTGCAGATGGCCGATGTAGAGGTTCCCGGCGCCGTCCAACGCCAACGCATAAGGGACGGAAGGCACCGACACCGAGCTGTGCCGCGTGCCGTCCGGCAGGATTTCCACGACGCCGGCAACGCCAGGCGCGACATAGACACTGCCGCCGGCGTCCGTCGCGAGTGCATTGACCGGAACGTCGAACTCTACCGTCGCCCAGCCCGGGTCGATCGCGCCATTGGGCTGCAGACGCAAGATGTTCTTCCGGCGGATACCATTGACATCGATGAACTGGCCACCGATGACGAGTCCGCCGTCCGACAGGCGCACCATCGCGTTGACGATCGGCGGCATGGTGAGCGGAGGTGCCGGCGGCAGTGTTTCGTCGAGTGCGATCACCGCGTGCCCGACGCGATGTTGGGAGCCGAATCGTTCGAGGTATCCGCCGATGCGCACATCGCCGTTAGGCATGGCGGCCATCAACCGCACATACGAGGACGGGCTGGTCGCCCAGCTCCTCGTCAGCGAGCCTGTGGTCGCCGTACGTTTCTGGACGATGGCATTGTTCCTGCGCGGGATGACGTACAGCGCATCGTTGCCGGCGACTGCGATCGCATCGACGAGCGGAGACGACCCCGTCCATTGCGGGTCGGCACTGCCGGTTCCGGCAGTCGACAGCTTTGCGAGGCCCACGCGCGTCTGTCCGCCCATCCGCTCGAACGAGCCACCGACATACAGGGCACTGCGATCGGCCGTCAGGCCCATTCCGACGAGCGTCACGGGATATTGCGCCGCCGGCGGCGACGGGTCCCAGTTGGCATCCGCCTGACCGGTGATCCTGCTCAGTTTGGCGAGTCCATTGCGCACCCGGCCACTGATGTAGCCGAACGATCCGCCGACGAACAGCGTTGCGTCGTCCGCTGCGGCGAGCAGCGTCGGCGGCGACTGCGGCAGCGGCAGCCAGGTGGCATCGGCGATGCCGGTCGTCGCCGTAAGCTTGGCCAGCAGCGGAATCGCCTGGCCGCCTATCGTCTGGAAGTCGCCGGAAACGAAAAGCTTCCCCGCATCATCCAGTGCGAGCGCCGCGACGTAGCTGCCGTCGGGTGCGGGATTCCAGCTCGTGTCGAGCGAACCGTCCGGCAACAGGCGTGCAAGGTTGTTGCGTGGATGCCCGTCGACGGTCGAGAACACGCCGCCGAGATAGATCATGCCGTCCGCGTCTGCGTGCAGCGCGTTAATGCGCGGGTAGCCCCTCCAAGCACGGGGCCGGCCCAGCAATCCGCAGTCCCATCGGCATGGAGCAGACCCCACTGCGCGCAGGCGCGATCGCCGACGTGGTCGAAATAGCCGAACACGATGGCATCGCCGTTGGGGAGCGGCGCGATGTGCTGAGCATTCCCATCGGCGCCGATACGAGCATCTGGGGTCGGCAGCGGATCCGGCGACTGTGCGTTAGCGGTGGCGACGGCGAGACCAGCATGGACGAGCATCGTGGTCCGCATCAGGCGTAGCAGCCTCTGCACGATCTGCACCCTCCGTGGCGGGTTCGGAGCAAACGAGCGAAGCGTCACACGTTCTATCGATGGCTGACGACGAATCATCTGCGTCTCCGATGAAGAGCCATAGGGCGTGCCGAGGCTTAACAACACTCTCACGCCGACGGGGTCACTGAGGGACGCCGATGCGCTCGCAAACTACTCGAACGTCATCTGGTCATGCCGTCCGGCAATTCCGCTGTGGTCGCCGAGATTGCGCTCCGCCCAGTACTGCCGATACAGCATAGCTGCAAAATATCTGCTGCGCTTCACCGCATCCGCGAGCGGGCACGATCGCTTGCACCGTACCGTTGGGGTTGAGTTGCGCAAAAGCCCGCTGCGAAAACGCTAACGGAAATTTCAAAGGGCCGCGAGGGCAGCTTCGGATCGGGCTCGGCCAGAGCGTCGTGATCTACGTTACGGGGCGAATGGGCTCACCGGACCTGCAGAAATTGGCCCGTTGCGCAAAGCTGGCCTTCCTCGATCAGTTCGATGTGATAGGACGCCGGTGCGAGTCCGCGACTGGATACGAGTATGTCGAAACCGCTCCAGGCGAAGCGAGGATTGCCGAACGCGGCTGCCACGTCGGGCCTCGGACCGCGCAGCCGCGAGTCGATGGCGTAGGCACCGTCGTCGGAAACCAGCCGCAGCGTGATGCGTCGCGGCAGTCCGCGCAGGTCCGTGGCACCCGGGCCCGCCCAGCCGGCGAATCGCAGCGGCACTGGTGTGGCCGCATCGACCGCTCCACTGGCCGGAAGGCCGGCGATCAGGTCGACCGAGCACTGCAACCCGTAGGTTGGGACCAGCGGCAACGTTTCTCTCCGCAGCGCCGGCAGCTCCGGGCGGGCGCCGGTGAGTGTGCACGCGATTCGCGACAGGTTCGCCGTCGCAGGAACCGCGCAGTCGGGCGGCAATGTGTTGCCGACGATGCCGAGCATGCGTCGCATCGACGGCTCCGCCAGGAACAGCCCGGTCAGCTTGGTCCCGCTCGGATAGGCGAGTGCGAAGTTGTCCTCGGCCAGCGGCGCGCCGGCGAGCAATGCGGCCGTGGATTCGTGGTTGGCTCTCCACAGCGCCTGTTTGTGGTGACTGACGATGGCAGACCGCGCCATTTCCAGGCCGGCGTAGCCGATTGCGACGAGGGTGGCGCCGATAAGAATGATCCGCAGCGGCAGACGCGGACGCAGCGCTTCTCGCGGGTGCCGCAGCAGGCTGCCGAGAAAATAGGCGTTTGCCACGAGTCCGAATACCAGGACGTCGGTATAGCGCGACGGCACGGTCGTCAGCGCGTGGCCGCGACCGTAGGCCAGCGCGGCTGCCTGGATTCCCGTCCATAACGCAACGGCAGCGAAGAATCGGTCCGCGCGCGACGGCGATTCACGATAAACGGCGCTGAACAGCAGCCAGAACAGGAACGGTAGCCAGACCAGCGGCAGGTGAGGGACGGGCCATGACAGCAGAACCAGCGTAGCGGTGACGAGTTCGGGCAGCGACTGCGCACGCAGCGGCGCATGGTAGTCGAGCTGCGGCATGATCAGATAGCCGGCAATACCGATCCCGAGCAGCAGCGCGCACAGCGCGTACTTCCATCGCACGCGTACACCGGTTTCGGCGTGCGTCGTCGCCACGAGAACGGCACAAACCGGACCCACGAAAAAACCCGATGCGACCGTGAAAAGCGCACTCACGGAGAGCACGATGGCGAGCAGCGCGGAGCGCGGTTCCAAACGCGGCGCGGCGCACAGATGAAGCGAGAGCAGACCGGTCAGCGCGAGCTGGTAGAACGGACTCTGGAATCCCCAGAGCGTGTTTTCGTATGCGTACGTAGCGAACGGCAGCAGCAGACACAGAGCGATGACGAGACGGCGAGCAAGCGCTACGTGTGCATTGAGTGCTGCCTTGCCGAGCACGACCATCGCGCCCGCGTAGAACACCGTGTTCGCCAATGCGATGACGCGGTTGTCCCAGTGACGCCCGTTGATCTCGAACAACAGGAGGTCGAACAGGCGTTTCCAGACGATTCGATGCTCGTTGTGCGTCGAAAACAGCGTCTGCAGCGTGAGGTTATTTTCGATCCATGGGCGAAACAGAACGTAGCCTTCGCTGTCCCACTGGTCTGCAAAAGGCAGCGAATGGGAAAACAAAGCGATCTGCAGCGCATGGCCGGCGATCGCGGCAAGCATGATCGCAGCAAGGAGCCCATACGCGCGCTTGTGCGCGCTCACGGGAACCTCCGCGGCGCGATGCGGCCAAGAGATTCAGGATGCGCGGAACGTAACATGCTTGTGTCCGAAGTAGCTCGTGAGTATCGGTGCGATGATTCCCGCGGCATGGGCGACTTCCGCCGCGTGCCATTGCCACTCCATCAGCGGCAGCAGCCAGTGCAGCATCACCAGGCTGATGACGACGGTCTGCAGCAGTGCGACCAGATTGATGGCAAAGAACAGCCCGAACTGGCGCAGCAACGGACCTTCGGAGCGGAACACGAAACGTCGATTGAGCCAGAAAGCTGTCGTCAGACCGACGATGAACGCCAGCACCACAGCCACGGCGTAGGGCGCGTACAGGCTGAATGCGATACGCGAACCGAAATTGCAGGCCGCAGCGACGCCGCTGACGGCTACGAACCCTAGCGCTCTACGCGACATGCGGGGCCAGGCGTCAGCGCTTCTCTGCCACGACGAACGCCTGCTTGCCTAGCACGTGCCACGCCAACGGCACCTTCAGGTACAGCTGCACGAGCCATGGCGCCTGTGGCAGCCGGCTCTTCGTCGTGTACGGCAGGAACTTCGCGATGACCGTCGTCGGTTCGAGGCCGGCGAGCTGCAGGCCTTCGACGAGGCTGCGTTCGGTCAGCGGCGTGTGGTGGTCGAAATAATCCCAGTATTCGCCGGGCAGGTAGCGGATGTTCGGCTGCAGCACCATCACGCGGCCTCCCTTGCGCAGGATGCGCTGCGACTCGCGGAACGTGTCGAGCACGAGATCCTTGCTCGGCAGGTGCTCGAGGAAGTTGCTCATGAACACGACGTCGACGCTGTCGCTGTCGAGTTCGCGGATCGCGGTGCACGATTCGTTGATGACGCGCACGTCCGGCGATGCGAAGCGGCGCACGTCGGGATTGAGGTCGACCGCGATCTTCTTGCCGGCCTGGATGTTGTTGATGAACTCGCAGTAGCCGGCGCCGATGTCGACGACCGTATCGGTGGTCTTCACGTAGCGGCTGAAGAAATCGCGGCAGAGCACTTTCCAGATGGCGTGCTTTTGCGCAAGCGCGGCTTCGGGAAAACGCTGGTTGTACAGCTTGTCGAGTTCGACTTTGGATTCGGACATGGCGGTGCTCACGCTAACGCGGTGCGCGCCAGGGCCTTGGCGACCTTGACGCTCTCGCAGATGGAACGGTCTTCCGGGTAGTAGTACGCGGTATCGGCCATGCAGAACCCCTGGATCGGCGTCTGCATCGGCGGCAGCAGGTCATAGTAACCCGGCGGGCAGACCGCCTGTGCGTATTCGTAGCGGTGGCAGTGGCTGGCCAGCACCCAGTCGCGCGAGAACGCCGGGTTGAGTTTCGGCAGGTAGGCCAGCGTTTCCTCGATGAACGCGGCGTTGTCGCGTGCATACTTCGGATGCGTCTTCGGCATGTAGAACGGCGCGTAGACGATGGCCGGGCCGGCGCCCGGATTGAGATTCGAGTATTCGATGACGCCCGGAATGTCGATGCTGTCGTCGCAGATGTTCATCCAGAAATTCTCGCTGAGCGGCTGCTTCAGCTTGAGGATGACGCAGACTACCGGAATGTTCTCGAGCGCGCGGATGCGCGCGACGAAGGTTTCGGGCAGTTCCGGCACGAGACACGGTACATATTGGATGGGCGCGGTGCTGACGACACCGTCGACCGGCGTGGTTTCGCCGCGCACGGTGATGCTCTCGACCTTGCCGTCCGGCGCATTCACGCGATCGATGCCGGCGGCCAGATGGATTCGTCCGCCGCGCGCGAGAATGAATTCCTGCATCTTCTGCAGCAGCGTTTCCGAGCCGCCTTCGATGAACCCGAGCGATTCCTGGAACAGATTCCGGCGCGACAGCGCGACGCGCTTGATGCGCGTGCCGAGCCAGGCCGCCGACAGCTTGTCCTTGTATTCGTAGAACTTGAGATAGAACAGTCGCTCCCAGAGCACCTTGTACGCGCGCTCGCCGAGATTGCGTACGAGCCAGTCGGTGACGCCGACCTTGTCGAGCGCGCGCCAGTCGCCGACGCTCTTCGTGCGCATCACGTGCAACGCATAGCGGAACTTGTCGATCCAGCCGAGCTTGTCGAAGCCGAGCAGCGCGAACGGCGTACCCCACTTGTACAGCTTGCCCTGGCAATAGAAGCCCATTTTCGTGTCGGTCCATTTCAGCGCATCGCCGATGCCGAGTTCGGCCATGAGCTCGAACAGCGGATCGTCGGTCTTGCAGACGAAATGGTAGTAGCGCTCGATCGTGAGTCCGTCGAAATCGAACGCGGCCGACATGCCGCCGATGCGGTCGTCGCGCTCATAAACGTCAACCTCGTGACCGGCCTTGAGGAGTTCCATCGCTGCCATGAGACCCATGGGGCCGGCGCCGACGATGGCAAAACGTTTTTTCGGGTCGCTCACGGGTGAACCTCTCGCAGGATACGAGCGGTAGCGTGCGACGCTCCCGCACAAAGAAAATCGAAGATCCGGCCGCAGCTCACGGTGTGACCTTGTTGTCGAACCAGCTGCGTCGCACGAGCTCGGCGCAGTCTTCGCGCGACAGATTGACGCGCCATACGTTGTTGACATCGCCCGCGAAGTGAATGCGTAGCTGAGCGTTGGGCTCATCGAGACAACGCTCAATCTCAGCGCGCCAGTCGAGCGAGCCATGCGTTCGGCGGCCGCCGTCGAGGGTGTTGCGAAATGCCATGGCGAGCAGCACGCAGGTCATGAGGCGCAAATTCGTGCGATCCAGCGCAGCGATCTGGAGCAGCATCCAACTCAGCAGGATATACGGGAAGAAGAAATAGCGCGGTCCACCGTAGATCGGATGAATCGCGTCGACGCTCACGCGGGAAATCGACGCGGCAATGGCGGCGCCCAACGCGAGCGCGAGCAGCACGAAGACGAGGCCGAGCTGCCGCCGATGCCCGAGCCATGTCACCGCGAGGAACATGGCCAGCATGCAACCGAGGTAGATCACGCCTCCTGCCGCGGTGAAGCGGTCGGACGAGTCGAGAAAGAAACCGAAGAAGCGTTCGACAACGATTCCAATGTTGGAACTGAGCACGCCGATTCCGGGTCCGATGCGGGCTCGTGAAATCGCCATCCATTGCACGGCAGCGAGAAGCAGCGCGACGCCACTTGTGATCAACTCGCCGCGGCGGCGCAGCAGCAGAGCGCGAATCACAAACAGCGGAGCGATGCCGACCACGAGCGGTGAGGACAGCGCGCCGATCGCGAGCAGGCCTGTGCGCCATCCGTTCCGGCGTTTTTCGGTATTCCACAGCAGCGCAACGAGGACGAGCAACGTGCCCCACCATCCGACATACAGCGAAACACCGAACGCTTCGGCGTCCGTCGGAATCAGCAGCACGGCAACGGCACAGGAAAAAGGCCAGCGCAGCGCTGTCGGCGCGAACGCTACGGCGGCGAGCACGCCGTAACAGAACAGCAGCGTGAGTATCAGACTGATTTCGGGCAGCCAGCGAAACGACAACGTCATCGACAACGCGTGTACGAACTTGATCGGCACGCTGAAGTAACCGCTGATCGGGTGCCACAGCGAGCCCCAGCCGTGCGCGAGAAAGTCGCGCAGGTTCTCGCTGCCGTCTTCGACCCATACATAAGGGGCCGCGAACTGATCTGGTCGGCGCAGCAGGATAACGACTAGGGTCAGCGCCGCCAGAGAGACGAGCTTGATCCAGAACAGGCGGCGCGGATTGTTTGCGATTCGTGCCCAGGCGACGGAGAGCGTGCTGGCTTCGTCCTGTGCAGACGGCGGCGCCGAAGCGGAGGATCCAGACGCGTTCATCCCCTACCGCTCCAGCACGACATGGGCATAGCGCGGATCGCAGTAACTCTCGCGCACGGCTTCGGCGAACGGGGTCTGCTCGACGCCGAACACGGCGCGGGTGTCCACGCCGGTGAATTCGTCGCCGGCGGTCAGCGCGTCGAGCTGCGCCGCGGTGAACGGCGGCTTGTTGCTGAACAGCGCATAGGTTTTCAACAGCGCTTTGAAGAACCAATACGGGATGTGCACGATCGGCGTGCGCAATCCCTTCGCGCGCTTGATGGTATGGATGATGTCGACGTAGTCGATGCGCGTGTCGCCGCAGACGTCATAGATCGCGCCGGCCGGTTGCGTTTCGATGCATTTCACGATGCAGCGGCAGAAATCGCGCTCGTACAGCGGCTGGCGCATATAGCGGCCGTGGCCCGGAATCGGAAACACCGGCACCTTGGCCATGAACCGCGACAGCCAGCCCAGGTGTTTCGGATCGAACCAGCCGAACATCAGCGTCGGGCGCAGCACGCAATGCGCGAGGCCGCTGTCGACGACGAGCTTCTCCTGCGTCTTCTTCGTGTTGGTGTAATCGTCGACCGCCACCGAATTGACCACCGACGAGCTGATGTGCACGAGGTAGGGCACGGCGTGCTGGCGGCAGGCGTCGAGCACATGCCGCGTCGCCTGCTCGTTGTTGCGCACGAATTCGTCCGGAAACTTGCCGGTGATCTGCGCATGCAGCTGCACGACGACGGCCGCGCCTGCGAAGCTGTCGCTCCAGGTGCCGGGTTCGGCGAGATCGGCCTCGATGATCGCGACGTCCGGATGCAACTCGCGCAGGATCGCGAGATTGTGCGCGTGCTTGTCGATCGCGACGAGGTTGGTATAGCCCTGCGCCTTGAGCTCGACGACGAGGTTCTGGCCGACGAGGCCGGCCGCACCGGTCAGGACGAGTTTGTCGGTCTTGGCCACCATCAGAGCTTCACCCGCTTGAACACGAACTCCGGCACGTTGCGGATGACGAGCATGATCAGCGACCAGAACCACGGCAGGTAGACGACGCTGCGGCGCTTGTCGATCGCCTTGACGATGCCCTGCGCGACCGCATCGGGCTGGGCCCAGAGCGCGCCTTTCGGAAAGTCCTTCGTCATCGGCGTGTCGACGAAGCCGGGCTTGATCGTCAGCACGTTGACGCCGGATTTCTGCAGGCGTTGGCGCAGGCCCGAGAGGAACGCGGTCACGGCGGCTTTCGCCGAACCGTAGACGTAGTTCGACATGCGGCCGCGGTCGCCGGCGACCGAGGAGATCACGGCGATGTCGCCGAAGCCCTGTTTCGCGAAGCGGTTCGCGATCGGCGTCAGCAGCGCCATGACGCTGAGCGCGTTGATGTCGTATTCGCGGCGCAGCGCATCGACGGAGTTTTCGCAGTCGTTCTGGTCCGACAGCGTGCCGTGGGCGATCAGCACGGTGTCGAGGCCGCCGAGTTCGCGTTCGGCTTGGTCGATGACGCCTTCGTGCGCGGCGTAGTCGGTGACATCGAGCGTCGCGGTCGCCGTGCGCACGGCGCCGCGGACGGCGAGGTCGGCGGCGATCGTCGCGAGCCGCGCGGCGTCGCGGCCGACGAGGCACAGCGCGTCGCCGCGCGCGGCGAACAGGCGGGCGGTCGCTTCGGCGATCGCCGAGGTCGCGCCGACGATGAGGATTCTGCGCATGGGCTACTCCGTGACGCGGCGCCAGAAACCCGAGGAGAACCGCGGGTCCAGATAGGGTTGCAGGTGTTGCCAGTTCGGGAAGAACGCGCGGAACCGCGCACCCGGCAGCCGCGCGTCCTTGGCCGGATACACGGCGCCGCCGGCGGTCGCGACGATCGCGTCGAGTTCGTCGAGCAGGCGCAGCGTCGCTTCGCCGTGATTCGGAAAATCCAGGGCGAGTGTCGCGCCGGGCCGGGGAAACGAGAGGATACCAGCCGACGCGCGCTCGCCGAATACCTTGAGCACGCTCGTGAACGAGCCCGCGCCCGCGCGCGCGATGCGGCGCAGCAGCTCGGCGACGCCGGCTTCGGCGGCGTCCGGCGGCAGCACGCACTGATACTGCAGGAAGCCGCGCGGGCCGTAGGCGCGGTTCCAGTCGGCGATCGCGTCGAGCGGATAGAAATACGGGTCGTAGTGGACGAGCGCATGCGCGACGCGGCGGCGCTGGCGCTGGTAGTAGAGCGACGCGAGCAGCGGCAGGGTCAGGCGGTTGACCGCCGGGACCGGAAACGTGAACGGCACCGAGAGG
>NZ_DATIGT010000220.1:0-2219 GCF_035481375.1 Tahibacter sp. | reverse complement strand
CGCTGCCGCGCAATCTCGCGGTGCAGCAGTTCCTGCACAACGGCATCGTGCGCCCGGCGCTGCGCGTCGGCGCCCGCGACGATCCGGCCGAAGCCGAGGCCGACCGCATCGCGGCGCGGATGCTGTCGGCAGCGCCCTGCGCCTGCCGCGGCGGCGAGCCCTGCGGCGAATGCCGCGCGCGCGAGCCCGCGCGCGGCGTCTTGCGCAAGCCGCGCTCGCACCGCGCCGCGCCGGCACTCGCCGCACTGCCGCTCGGTGCCTCGTCCGCGCTGCCGGCCGCCGCGCGCGCGCGCTTCGGCGCGCCGCTCGGCGTGGACCTGTCCGGCGTGCGCGTGCACACCGGCAGCGACGCGGTCGCGAGCGCCGACGCGATCGACGCGCGCGCGTTCACCATAGGCGAGCACATCGCGTTCGCCGACGGCGAATACCGGCCCGGCACGGCCGACGGGCAGCGGCTGCTCGCGCATGAGCTCGCGCACGTCGCGCAGGGAGACGAGACGGTGCGGCGCGAGCCCAACCAGTGCGTCGCGCCGAAGCGCGAGCCGCTCGCCTCCTTCGGCACGGAAAACGTCTGCCGCGCGCCGCGCACCGAACCGATGCCGCTCGGCACGTGCCGCATGCCGACGCTCGGCCTGACCGGAACGCTCACCGAACGCATCGCCGGCTTCAAGCAGATGGTGCTGACGACGGCGGTCCACCGGCTCAAGGGCAACCAGAAGAATCTGTCGCAGTGGGCAGACCTCGTCGAAAGCGTCATTCCGCTCAGGGATCTCGGCGCGATGGCCCTGAGCCAGAGCGGCGGCCTGCTGGCGTACTCCCTCATGCAGGACACCGCCGATCCGCAGCTGCGCGACCTGCAGACGCACCAGATGGCCGGCCGGTGCCGCGGCGGCGGCGGCTGCCACGAGGCGAACCGGATCTGGAGCACGCGCGGCGAACGCCGGCTCATCGACGATCCGAACGACTGGCTGACGCCGAACCAGCGCCGCGACGGCATGCGCGCGACACGGTCGTTCGACTCTGCGCGCTCGCGCTTGAGCCTGCTCGACGACTTTCCGCAGCAACAACCGGCCGTACCGGTCGATCCGCGCGTCCACGCATCGCCGAACGCCACGCCGGGTGTCGTCATCACGAACGACGGTACCGGCTATCGGCCGCGCGCCGGCACGCGCGAGGCCTACATCGATGCCGGGCTGCCGCCGCCGGACGAGATCATCGCGCGCCTGGAAGCCGTCAAGCCGATCATCGACGTACTCGGCAACCGCTACAAAGTGCTCGACCCGGCGATGCTCGACCGCATCGCCACGCGTCCCATCGAGAGGGTCCGCGCCGATCTGGTGCAGGCGATCATCGGACGCATCGGCGACTACGAAACGCTGATCGGCAAGATCCAGCGCGGCGAACTCGGTTACGAGAACTTCGGCCCGATCATCACCGACCTGCTCGCGCTGGCCGACCCGGACGTGCGTGCGGCGATCAAGGACGAGATGGACAGCAACGCGTTCTGGTCGCTCGTCGAGGCGGTGATCGTCGGCATCGCGACGCTGGCGACGCTGCTGCTGATGATCTTCCCGCCGACGACGGCCCTCGGCGTCGCCGCGCTCGGCGCGCTCGAGATCGGCCTCGCCGTCTACGGCGGCATCAAGGGCGCGCAGATGCTCGGCGAAGCCGACACCGCGGACGCGCTGGCCCTGGCGGCCGGCGCCGACGACGTCGTCGCACGCGAAAAGCAGAACGGAGGCGGCCTGCTGCGCGCGTTCGGGATACTCGGCATCGTGACCGCGCCGCTCGGCGCGCTGTCGGGCTTCTCGCGCGCATCCGGCGCCCTCGGCAGCGGTGCGCGCACGCTCGCATTGGCCGAAACCACGGCGCTGCAGGCATCGCGCGAGGCCGGCGCGTTCGACGATCTCGCGAACCTGATGGGCAGCGGCCGGACGATCGAGCGCGGCGGTCTTGCGATCACCTTCACGAACGACGGGCGCATCATCGGCTCGATGCTCGACGATCCGAGCCTGCTCGTGATCGTCGATCGCGGGGCGGTATCGGTCTACCAGTCGACGGGCACCGGCCTGCGGCTCGTACAGAGCCAGCCGATCGCCGCCGCCGCGGCGACCGACAGCGCCGCCGGTCTGCGCCTGCTCGGCATGGGCGACGACGCGGCATCCGCATCGCGAACGCTGGCTGCCGGCGACGAAGCGGCCGGAGGCATGCGTCTGCTC
>NZ_DATIGT010000219.1:0-5993 GCF_035481375.1 Tahibacter sp. | reverse complement strand
GCGCAGCACGAGGTCGGCCTCGATGCGGACCGGCAGCCGCAGCAGCGGCGCGAGTTCGCCGGCCGAACCGCCGGCCAGCACGAGCGCCGCGTCGGCGCCGAGCCGCGCGCAGGCCTGCGAATGGAACCTTTCCACAAGTGCCGCCGCGGCGAGCCAGCAGCCCGAGCGCACGGCGTCTTCGGTGTCGTCGGCCAGCTCGACGATGCGCGCGGCGTCCGACGCGCTGACGCGCGCGGTCGCGCCGAGCAGCGCCTGCTGCATCAGCATCGGACTCGGCGCGATGAGACCGCCCAGATGCGTGCCGTCGGCAGCCAGCGCATCGAGCACGAGCGCCGTGCCCACGCTGGCCAGCACCAGCGGACCGGGCTGCTGCGCGCGCAGCGCAATCAGCGCGACGAAGCGGTCGACGCCGAATTTCTGCGGCTGCGCGTACGCGATGCGCACGCCGCCGGCCTGCGCGGCCGCGGCGACGAACTCGGGCTCGACGCGAAAGCGCGTCCGGATCGTCTGCACGAGTTCCGCTTCGAGACGCGGCCGGCCGACCGAGGCGATCAGCGCGCGATCGACCGCCGGCACATCCCGCCACGCATCGTCGAGTTCGCGCGCGAGCGGCCGCGAGTGGTCGACCGGCGCGCCGGCGCGCAGCCCGTGCGCATCGTGCAACGCCCACTTCAGCCGCGTGTTGCCGAGATCGATCAGCAGATTCATGCCTGGCGCACCGTCACTTCCGCGCTGTCGAAACTCGCGATGGTATCGCCCTGCTGCAGCAGCAGCGCGCCGCGCGCGTCGACGCCGGCGCCGATGCCGTGGCGCACGCCGTCGGCGTCGCTGAGCGCGAGCGTGCGGCCGCGCAGACGGTCGCGCTGCGCGAAGTCGTCGCGCAGCGCGGCGAAGCCCTCGGCGGCGAACGCATCGAGCGCGCGCGCGAATTCGGCCAGCAGCGCCGCGACCACGTCGTTGCGCGACGGCAGTGCCGCGCAGATCGATGCGAGATCGGCGACCGGCTGGTCGATCGCATTGCGCACGGCCTCGGGCAGATAGACGTTCACGCCGACGCCGATCACCGCGTGGCACGGCCCGAGGAATTCGCCGCCGAGTTCGACGAGGATGCCGGCAAGCTTTGCGTCGCCGGCGAGCACGTCATTCGGCCACTTGAGGCCGAGCGCCGGCGCGCCGCAGCGCTCCAGCGCGCGTGCGACGGCGACGCCGGCGGCGAGACTCAGTCCCGCGAGGCTGCCCATGCCGCGGTCGAAACGCCTGAGCAGCGACAGGTACACATTGCAGAGCAGCGGCGACTGCCACTGCCGCCCGCGCCGGCCGCGGCCGGCGCTCTGCTGCTCGGCGAGGCAGACGGCAAGGTCGCCGCGCTTCGCGGCGCTGCGCAGGAGTTCGCTGCTCGTCGAGTCGATGGCCCAGTGCACCTCGATCTCGCCGAAGCGCGGCCGCAGCGCGCCGGGCAACGCAGCGCGGATCGCCGCCGCGTCGAGCAGCGCCAGCGGTCGTTCGAGGCGATACCCGCGCCCGGCGACGGCGGCCAGCGGCAGGCCGGCTTCGCGCAATTCGTCCAGCCGTTTCCAGACCGCCGCGCGCGTAACGCCGAAGCGCTGCGCGAGGTCGCTGCCGGACCAGCTGCGCCCGTCGGCAAGCGCGGCGACTAGATCGCGCGCCTGCATCAGCGGCGCTCTTCGAACAGGCGGGCCAGCACGCGTGCGCGCTCGAAGCGATGCTCGGTGCCGCGGTACAGCCGCCACAGATTGCCGGCATGGGTCAGCACGAGCAGTGCGGCGCAGGCGAGCGCATAGGTGTGCAGGCTGCCGACCTGCGGCGCGAGCCACCAGAGCAGCGGCACGAGGCTGACGCCGGCCACGACCGTCGACAGGCCGACATAGCCCGTGCCGCCGAGAACCAGCAGCCAGACCAGCAGCAGCGGCGGCACGGCAATCGGGCACAGCACGAGGATCGTGCCGACGACGGTCGCCGCGCCCTTGCCGCCGCGAAACCCGTAGTAGACCGGGAACACATGCCCGAGCACCGCGGCGAATCCGCAGGCCAGCGCCTCGACGTAGAGGCCCGGCGACGCTTGCGTCGTCGGCACGAGCAGCGCGAGCCAGACCGCGAGCGCGCCCTTGCCGATGTCGACGAGGACCACGCTGATCGCGAAGGTCCAGCCGCGCGTGCGCAGCGCGTTCGTCCCGCCGGCGTTGCCGCTGCCGGACTCGCGGATGTCGAAACCCTGGCGGCGCCCGAGCAGCAGGCTGCCGGAGACCGAACCCAGCGCATAGGCGGCGACGGCCTTGGTGATCAGGACGAACATGGCGGTGCCGGCGGCAGGCAGGGGCCGCACAGCCTAATCCAACCCGGCCGCTGCCGGGCGCGGCCGGCCGCACGATTTGCAGACGCGCGATTTGCAAACGGTGGACCGCGCCGCTGTAATTCACGGTTTGCGTCAGCGCCCTGCTCCGGAGCCTCCATGTCCATCCTCCGCATGACCGACCTCGACCTGCGCGGCAAGCGCGTCCTGATCCGCGAAGACCTCAATGTGCCGATCAAGGACGGCCGCATCACCGCGACGCAGCGTCTCGACGCCGCGCTGCCGACGATCCGCCACGCGCGCGATGCCGGCGCCGCCGTGCTCGTGACCTCGCACCTGGGCCGGCCGGTAGAGGGCCAGTTCTCCGAAGCCGATTCGCTCGCGCCGGTCGCGGCCTGGCTCGGCGAGGCACTCGGCTCGCCCGTGCGCCTCGTGCGCGACTATCTCGACGGCGTCGAAGTGGCCCCGGGCGAGGTCGTCCTGCTCGAAAACTGCCGCATGAACGTCGGCGAAGGCAAGGACTCGGCGGAACTCAGCGCGAAATACGCCGCGCTCTGCGACATCTACGTCATGGACGCGTTCGGCACCGCGCATCGCGCGCAGGCCTCCACGCACGGCGCGATCCGCGCGGCCAAGGTCGCCTGCGGCGGTCCGCTGCTGATGGCCGAACTCGACGCGCTGGCCAAGGCGCTGCAGAACCCGCGGCGCCCGCTGCTCGCGATCGTCGCGGGCTCCAAGGTCTCGACCAAGCTCGAACTGCTGCAGACGCTCGTGAGCAAGGTCGACCAGCTCATCGTCGGCGGCGGCATCGCCAACACCTTCATCGCCGCGAGCGGCTACGGCGTCGGCAAATCGCTCGTGGAGAACGACCTGATCGACACGGCGAAACGCATCATGGCCGACGCCAAGGCACGCGGCGCGGACGTGCCGGTTCCGACCGACGTCGTCGTCGCGCCGGCGTTCGCCGCCGACGCGCCGGCCACGATCAAGGCTGTCGACGCGGTCGGTCCCGACGACATGATCCTCGACATCGGCCCGCAGACCGCCGCGAGCTACGCCGCGCTGATCGCCAAGGCCGGCAGCGTGGTCTGGAACGGCCCCGTGGGCGTGTTCGAATTCGACGCGTTCGGCAAGGGCACGGAGACGCTGGCCAGGGCCATCGCCGCCTCGTCGGCGTTTTCGATCGCCGGCGGCGGCGACACGCTCGCCGCGGTCGAGAAATACGGCGTCGAAGCCGACATCGGCTACATCTCCACCGGCGGTGGCGCGTTCCTCGAATTCCTCGAAGGCAAGGAACTGCCGGCCGTCGCGGCACTCGCCGCGCGCGCCTGACGTTCAGGCCCGGCACCGACCGCCCGTCGGACGGATGCCGGGCTGAATCGGCGGGATAGACAAAGCGGGTACCGATTAACAGTTGCGCGGCGGTCGCCCCGGTAGGGTGCGCTGCATTCTGTGCATCTATCGGTTTTTCCTCATGTCGCCGCTGTTTCGCCTGTTTTCCGTGTGCCCGCTGCTGTTCGCCGCGGGCATCGCCACGGCCGCCCCGATCGAGGGCCGCCTCGAACTGACCTGGGGCGACTCCGACCCCGTCGCGGGCCAGCCCGCACAATTCCGCGTCACGCTCGTCGACGATGCCGGTCTGCGCTATGCGCTCGACCCCGAACAAGCCCGCATCGGCGCCGGCGATGTCTACGCGCTGTCGGGCAAGCGCGTCGCGGTCGAGCTCGGCGGACCGGCCACGCCGCAGGGCCTGTCGGTACAGGCCATCGTGTCGGCCGACGCGGAACCGGGCCGCAGCGGTACGCTGCCGGCCGTTGCCGGCACCACGGTCTGGGCGACGCTGCTCTGCAAGTTCAGCGACATCGCGACCGAGCAGAAGCCGCTGAGCTTCTTCACGGGCCAGTACGGCAACAACCCGGGCCAGCTCGACCACTACTGGCGCGAGGTCTCCTACAACAAGATCAACCTCGTCGGCAGCGCCGCCTACGGCTGGTTCACGCTTCCACAGCCGCGTTCGTTCTACATCCCGGCCGGCGGCAGCGCGAACCTCAACAAGCTGTTCGACGACTGCACCGCCGCCGCCAACGCCTCGGTCAACTTCGCTGCGAACGGCGGACTGCAGGGCGTCAACATGATGTTCAACGGCGATCTCGACGGCTTCGCCTGGGGCGGCGGCCGCTGCGCCACGCTCGACGGCATCAACAAGTGCTGGAGCTCGACCTGGAACCCGCCGTGGTCGTTCAACAACTCAGCCCCCCTGAGCCATGAAATGGGCCACGCCTACGGCCTGCCCCATGCGAACAACTCCGACGGCGACAGCGATCCCTACGACAATCCGTGGGACGTCATGAGCGACGCCTGGAGCAACGCGGCGAGCGACACGACCTACGGCAAGATCGCCAAGCACATCAGCGTCTGGTCGCGCGACAAGCTCGTGTTCATCGACGCCGCGCGCAAGCGCACGATCGACGCCGACGGCGTCTATGCCAACCTGCAGCTCGACCGCGCGAGCCTGATCGGTTCGCCCAATCTGCAGATGATCGTCGTGCGCGTCGCCGGCGCGCCGTCCACGCAGTTCTACACCATCGAAGCGCGCAAGCGCGGCGGCAAGTACGAAGCGAGCCTCGCGGGCGACGCGGTCATCATCCACTCGGTCAACACGACGCGCGGCGAACCGGCATGGAGCGTCGACGCGACGAACCCGCCGGCGAACGTCGCCAACAACGAAGGCTCGATGTTCAAGGTCGGCGAGACCTGGACCGCACCGAACAACGGCTTCACGATCGTCGTCAACGCGGCGACCGCGGAAGGCTTCCGCGTCACGATCACGCGCGGCAACGTCAGCGCGGATCTGATCTGGCGCGCAGGGTTTCAGTAAGTCCGGAATCGCCCGACTCCGCCTGTCTCGACATTCGTCGCATCCGGGAGCGAGGCGGGTTGTCGGCGTGCACTGCGACCACCATCATGCGGAGTTCTTCATCGAAGGAACTCCGCATGCAGCTCGTCCTGTTCGATCTCGATGGCACGCTGATCCATTCCGAAGCCGGCATCGTCGGCTCGCTGCGCCATGCGCTCGACCGGCTCGGTCATGCCGCGCCGCCGATCGAGGAACTGCGCCGCTGGATCGGTCCGCCGCTGCGGCAGACGTTCCCGACCGTCGTCGGCGACGACCCCGCACGCGTGGAACTCGCCGTCGCGCACTATCGCGAGCGCTTCGACACGATCGGCTGGCGCGAGCACGAGGTCTATCCCGGCATCGCCGAACTCGTGGACCAGCTGGCCGCGCAGGGCCGCACGCTCGCGATCGTCACGACGAAGATGCAGGTCCAGGCACGCCGCATCATCGACCATCTGCCGTTCGGCGCGCATTTCGCGGCGGTCTACGGCCCCAGCGGCGACGGCCAGCATTCCGAGAAGGCGCAAATGATCGCGCAGGCGCTCGCCGACTTCGGCGTCGCGCCCGCGCAGGCCGTCATGATCGGCGACCGCCATTTCGACATCGAAGGCGCACGCGCCAACGGTGTGCGCGGCATCGGCGTCGGCTGGGGATTTGGCAGCCGCGCGGAACTCGAACAGGCCGGTGCGCAGGCCATCGCCGCGACACCCGCAGAGCTCGCCGCGCTGCTGCAGCCGGCGTGCGCGGCCGCCTGAAAACGCAAACGGGCAGCGGCCTCGCCGCTGC
>NZ_DATIGT010000218.1:0-14197 GCF_035481375.1 Tahibacter sp. | reverse complement strand
TGGACCAGCGATTGATTGTTGGCCGCTGCCGGCAGCGTGATGTCGCGCGTGATGTCGGGGCCGGCCGGCGTGCCGGTCGTGGTCGCGTCGGCGATGTAGGCCGAGGCAATGTTCGTGAAGTCGCCGCTGTTGCCGACGCGGTACTGCAGCGCAACCTGCTGCGCGGCGTTGTCGGCGCCGGTTTCGAGATCGCGGACCGTGTAGGCGACGTGGATCGTTTCCCTGCCGGTCGTGTTGAGGTTCAACAGCAGGAACGGCGCCTTGGCGGTGCCGCTGCCGGCGAGGGCGACGGTGGAATTGGTCAGCTGGAATTCGGTCACGCCGCCGGTGGTGAACGAGTTCGGCGTGGTCTGGTTGGCGTTGACGTTGACCGGCGTTCCGGTGCCGTCGGCGACGATCGTCTGTGCATCCGCACCGGTGCCGGCGGCGAGTCCGTCGCCGCGGTATCCGATGAAGCCGGGCACGCCGGACCAGTCGTTGGCCGCCGTGATCAGGCCGTTGTTGTTCCAGTCCTGCGATACCGGCAGCGTGAGCGCCGAGTTGTCGGCCAGCGCCGTCGCGCTGACACTTGCCATCAGCAGCGCCGGCAACCACACGCGCCGCGTAACACCCGTCTTCATAGTTGACCCCTG
This sequence comes from Tahibacter sp., assembly GCF_035481375.1. Lineage (GTDB taxonomy): Bacteria > Pseudomonadota > Gammaproteobacteria > Xanthomonadales > Rhodanobacteraceae > Tahibacter. The sequence continues at coordinate 13,565 of NZ_DATIGT010000218.1, read as the reverse complement.
AACGATGATCGCCCGGCAGGCGCCGGGCGGAAATGAACTGGCGAGCGGACGATGACGGCACGTAGGCCACGATGCGGCGAAGACACCGCGGATTCGCGGGTCTTCGCGTTTTCGTGGCCATCGGCCGTCAGTTCGGTTTCCTTGATTCCGTCACGCGTCGCGCCAGCAACCGCGTTTTCCCGCGACACGCCGCCGATCCGGCGGGGCGTGCGACTGTCCGTCGCCGCGGGACAGCAATGTCCTGCCCGGACGCCGCCATCGAAAGGCGGGCAGGCTAGCACGGGCTTTTGACGATTTCATGTCGCCCGGTGGGGCGGGAATGGGGAATCGGAGATCGGGGGATTGTAGGAGCGGGGGGATCGTAGGAGCGGGGACCGCGAAACCCTCCCCTTCACGGGGAGGGTCGGGTGGGGACGGGTGTCGGTTCCGCAAACGTCGTCCCGATTCCCGCGGAAGTCATGCCAGCAGCGAGCGCAGCATCCAGGCCGTCTTTTCGTGCGCCTGCATGCGCTGCGTGGTCAGGTCGGCAGTCGGCTGGTCCGAGGCCTTGTCGGCGAGCTGGAACACTTCGCGGGCCGTGCGGGCGACGGTTTCGTGGCCGTCGACGAGCTGCTGGACCATGTCGCGCCATTCCGGCACGCCGGTCTCCTCTTTGATCGACGACAGCTTGCCGAACTGCGCGCTGGAACCGGGCGCGACCACGTCGAGCGAGCGGATGCGCTCGGCGATCTGGTCCAGGGCGAGCCAGAGTTCGTTGTACTGCGTTTCGAACATCAGGTGCAGCGTGTTGAACATCGTGCCCGTGATGTTCCAGTGGAATCCGTGCGTCTTCAGATACAGCGTGTACGTGTCGGCGAGCAGGCGCGACAGGCCCTTGGCGATCGCTTCCCGGTCCTTCTTGGCAATGCCGATATCGATACCCATGTGCAGACTCCCGTTGTGGTTCAGGCGCGACACTCTACCGCGGTCGTCGCGCGCCGGGCGCACGGGAAGACGATGGTCGCGATAGGCACCCGCTATGATTGGCGGTTCCGCGGGCGTTCTCCCGCGTATCTGATGTGTGATGGCTGACAAGAATTCCACTGGCGCGACAACGGCGGCGCGCCCCGCGACCGAGACCGTCGCGCGCATCGCGGCCCAGCGCAAGGCGCTCGATCGCGTGCTCGCGCGTGATTTCTCGCGCCTGCTCGGACGCTGGCGGCGCTTCAACGACGCGCCGATGCAGGCGACCGACGACGCGCTCGCGCGGCTCGATGCCGACATCGCGGCCTCGCGCGCGCGGCGCGATCAGCGCGCGGCGCGGGTGCCCGAGATCCGCATCGACGAAAGCCTGCCGATCGCGGCCAAGGCCGATGAGATCGTCGCGCTGATCCGGCGCCATCAGGTCGTCGTGCTCGCGGGCGAAACCGGTTCGGGCAAGACCACGCAGCTGCCGAAGCTCTGCCTCGCCGCCGGCCGCGGCATCGCCGGCCGCATCGGCTGCACGCAGCCGCGTCGCATCGCCGCGCGCAGCGTAGCCCGTCGCGTCGCGCAGGAACTCGGTACCGAAGTCGGCAAGCTCGTCGGCTTCCAGGTGCGCTTCAGCGATCAGGTCTCCGAAGAGTCGCTGATCAAGTTCATGACCGACGGCATCCTGCTCGCGGAAACCCAGAGCGACGCCTGGCTCAACGACTACGACACGCTGATCCTCGACGAGGCGCACGAACGCAGCCTCAACATCGACTTCCTGCTCGGCTATCTCAAGCGCCTGCTCGCCAAGCGGCGCGATCTCAAGCTCATCGTGACTTCCGCGACGATCGACACGGCGCGCTTCTCCGCGCACTTCGGCAACGCGCCCGTGGTCAACGTCGAAGGCCGCAGCTATCCGGTCGAAGTGCGCTGGCGCCCGCCGCTGTCGGACGCGCCGCGCGGCGACAGGCCGCGCACGGCGTCCGAGCGCGGCGACCTGAGCCTCACCGAACAGATCGTCGCCGTCGCCGACGAGATCACGGCCGAGGATCCGCGCGGCGACGTGCTCGTGTTCCTGCCGGGCGAGCGCGAGATCCGCGACGCGCACCTTGCACTGGCCCGGCGCCAGTACCGCGCCACCGAAGTGCTGCCGCTCTACGCGCGGCTGTCGGCGAACGATCAGGACCGCGTGTTCAAGCCCGGTCCGCAGCGGCGCATCGTGCTCGCGACGAACGTCGCGGAAACCTCGCTGACCGTGCCGCGGATCCGCTACGTCATCGACACGGGCACGGCGCGCGTCAAACGCTATTCGCCGCGCTCGCAGCTCGAGCGCCTGCATATCGAGCCGATCGCGCAGGCCGCCGCGGAGCAGCGAAAGGGACGCTGCGGCCGCGTCGGCCCGGGCGTCTGCTTCCGCCTGTACGACGAACAGGATTTCGCGCAGCGTCCGCGCTATGCCGATCCGGAAATCCTGCGCAGTTCACTCGCCGGCGTGATCCTGCGCATGCTGAATCTGAAGCTCGGCGATGTCGCCTCGTTTCCGTTCGTCGAGGCGCCGCCCGAACGCGCGATCGGCGACGGCTACCGCCGCCTGACCGAGCTCGGCGCGATCGACGAGCGCAAGCACCTGACCGACGTCGGCCGCACCATGGCGCAATTGCCGATCGACGTGGCGCTCGCGCGCATGCTGATCGAGGCGAAGGATCGCGGCGCGCTGCGCGAGCTGCTGATCGTCGCGGCGTTCCTGAGCATTCAGGATCCGCGCGAACGCCCGGCCGACGCGCGCCAGGCGGCCGATCAGGCACATGCGCAGTTCGCGGATTCCCGCTCGGATTTCGTCGCGGTGCTCAAGCTCTGGCAGGCGCATGCGAATGCCCACGAGGAACTGAGCCAGGCGCGTCTGCGCGACTGGTGCCAGGCCCGTTTCCTGTCCTATCTGCGCATGCGCGAGTGGCGCGAGCTGCACCGGCAGCTGCTGTTGCAGGCCGAGGAACTCGGCTGGCCGCTGGCCGGTGTCGCTGCCGCGCCGGCCGCCGACGCCGATGCGGAACCCGCGGCGCTGCTCGATGCGCCGGGCTACGAGGCGTTGCATCGCTGCCTGCTGTCGGGCTGGCCGACCCAGGTCGGCCGCAAGGACGAACGCGGACAGTATCGCGGCACGCGCGAGCGGCGCTTCCAGGTGTTTCCGGGTTCGTTCCTCGCGAAATCGCCGCCGCAGTGGCTGCTGGCCGGGCAGATCATCGATTTGCAAAAGGTATACGCGATGCTCTGCGCGCGCGTGGAGCCCGAGTGGATCGAGCAGCAGGCCGCGCATCTGGTCAAGCGCAGCTGGCGCGATGCGCACTGGTCGCGCAAGCGCGGCGCCGTGCTCGCCTACGAGCAGGTCAGCCTGTTCGGGCTCGTGCTCGTCGAGAAGCGCGTCGTGCAGTACGGCACTCAGGAGCCCGACCTCGCGCACGCGGTATTCCTGCGCGAAGCGCTCGCGCGCGGCGAGATCGATGCGAAAGCCGACTTCGTGCGCGCGAACGCGCGCGTCCTCGCCGAAGCGCAGGAACTGGAGGCCAAGCAGCGCCGCGCCGGATTGGTCAAGGATGAAACGGCGCTCGTCGCGTGGTTCGCCGGCAAGCTGCCCGGCGACATCAGCACGGCCGTCGCGCTCGACGCGTGGTACCGGCGCGCGGCGCCGGCGGATCAGGCCGCGATGCGCTGGTCGCTGTCCGACGTGCTGGGTGCGCGCAGCGGCATTGCCGCGCAGGACTATCCGCCTCGGCTGGATCTCGGCGGGCACACGCTGAAACTCGAATACCGCTTCCTGCCGGGCGATCCCGCCGACGGCGTCAGCCTGCAGCTGCCGCTGGCCTACGTGAACGCGGTGCCGGCGGCGCGCTGCGAATGGCTGGTGCCCGGACTGCTCGCGGAAAAGGCCGCCGAGCTGATCCGCGGCCTGCCCAAGGCGCTGCGGCGCAATTTCGTGCCGGCGCCGGACTTCGCGCGCGCGTTCGTCGAAAGCGAAGCGCCGCGCGATGCGCCGCTCGCGCGCGTGCTCGCCGCGTATCTGCAGCGAGTGACCGGCGTTGCCGTCGGCGAGGGCGATTTCGCGTCCGTCGCGCTGCCGGCGCACCTGCACATGCATTTCCGCGTCTACGACGAAAACGGACGGACGCTGGAGCAGGGGCGCGATCTCGAACTGATCCAGGCCAACTGGAGCGGCGCCGCGCGCGCGGCGTTCTCGCGTCAGGCGGACGCGGATCTGACGCGCGAGGACGTCGAAACCTTCGACTTCGCCGAGATCCCCGAGTCGCTCGTGAGCCAGGGCAACCTGACCGCATACCCGGCGCTGGTCGACCTCGGCGACAGCGTCGCGCTGCGCGTGTTCGAACGCCGCGACGAAGCGCTGGCTTCGCACCGCGGCGGTGTCGTGCGTCTGTTGCGGCGCGCGCTCGCCGACCGGATCAAGCAGGCGCGCCGGCAACTGCCGATCAATCATGCGCTCGCGCTGAAATACGCGGGCATCGCGAGCGTCGAGTCGCTGCGCGAGGATCTGATCGAGGCCGCGCTGCAGGAACTCTTCGCCGCGCGCGATCTCGACCTGCGCAGGCGCGAGACCTTCGCGCAGGCCGAAGCGGACCTCGCGCGGCAGCTGTTTCCGACCGCGATGCAGTGGCTCGGCCTCGTCGAAGACGTGCTCGCGGCCTATGTCGAACTCGGACCGTGGCTCAAGGCGCCGCTCATGGGCTACGGCAAGGCGAACTACGACGACCTGCACGAACAACTGCGCGAGCTCATGCACCCGGGCTTCGTGCGCGAACTGAGCCGCGCACGTCTTGCGCACTATCCGCGCTACCTGAAGGCGATGCGCCTGCGCGCCGAACGCCTGCGCGTCGACGCGAGCCGCGATCAGGCGCGACTCCTCGCGGTGCAGGGCTACTGGCGCGAGTACCTCAAATTCCGCGCGAGCGGCGAAGCGCCGGAGGCGCTCGACGAACTGCGCTGGCTCGTCGAGGAAATGCGCGTGTCGGTGTTCGCGCAGGAACTCAAGACCGCCGAAGCGGTGTCGCCGAAGCGGCTGCAGAAGGCAGTCGACGCGCTGAAAGCGAGGAAAGAGTGAGAGGAGTGAGTAGCGAGTGGAAGCGTGCGGCTTCGGTACGTTTCTCACGCATTGCCGATGGTCGTCGTTGATCGCGATCCTTCGGCAGCGCGTTCTGGAGTGAGCAAGAATCGAGCAGCGGCGACGCCGCCACTCGTTTCTCACTCCTCCCACCCGTTCCTGCTTACTTGATGCGCCGCACGCGCAAGCTGCAGCCGCAGCCGTCGACGTACATCAGCCAGCTGCCAAGCAGCATCGGCTTGATGCGGACGGCGGGACTGTTCAGGCCGAGGTCGGTGCGCATGCCCGATTCGGCCTGCTGCCAGACCTGGCCGTTGTCGAGTTTGAACGTGGTCTTGCCGAGCCAGCCGTCGAGCCGGCCCTGGATGTTGGCTTCGATGGTCTCGCGCTCTTTTTCTTCCGGGTAGAACTCGGGCGTGCCGTCGCGGGACGTGGCCGACCGCATCGGAGCGCCCGGTGCCAGGCCATGAATCCGCAACCAGTCGTTCAGGGACTTGAGCTGGTCGGGACTGAGCCGGTCGAGACCGGCTGCGTTGAACTCCGCGCGGCTCATGCGCTCTTCGAGCGTCGAGAACTCCGCGCCCTGGGCAAGGCCGACAGCGGACAGAGCAGCGGCAAGGGCGAGCAGGCGAATCCCGTTCATGAAGCACCTCAATTGATGGGGCGAAAGCCGCAATTGTAACGACTGGTGCAGCAGTTCTCCTCAAGCGCCGGAATTTGGTCGAAAATCGGGCGCGTCGGGTAACTGCTACTTAACACTGGAGCGGGTAGCGGTACGTATACTCCGCGTCAAGATGGCAGTCAGGAAATGCTCAGCTTGCTGCTGGGCGGCCCGGCTGCAGTCGGGGACAACGGATTTCGTCCAAAAAGGCGTCACGAGGCGCGCGGGTTCCTGCGTGCTCGGTACAGGCAAATTCAGTCACTGGTGAAGAATACGATGAGGCATTTCCGGATTACGCGAACGAATACGCTGCTGCTCGGCCTGGTCATGGCCGGCGCCTGCGGAGTCAGCTACGGCGCGGATGTACCTCTGGTGTTCAGTAACGAAGACATCGCGCCGTTCAACGCGATGCAGATCACGAAGACTCCCAACGAGACTTCGACGACGACGACGATCCGCGTGATGCAGCCGACGCTCTGCGGCAAGGTCACGGCCTCGGCCGCGCCGGCCGGCTTCACGAATCGCGTCAATCCGGTGTTTGCGGGCTTCTATCCCGGCAGCGGCGATTTCAAGTTCGGCTCCCTTTCGGGCGGAGCGCAAACCCCGGTGCAGGGCATCGGCTACTGGAACTTCCGTCCGACCGGCCTGACGATCCAGTCCGACGTCGAAACGTTCTGCTACGTGCTTACCGCTGACGGCGTGCGCAAGCTCAGCGCCGGCCTGTTCAACGACACGTTCGGCGACGCACCCGACGCGAGCATCACGACGAGCGTCGTGGCGCTGCCGAGCTTCAGCAATTCGTACTACACCTACTACGTCGACGTGCGCATTCCGGCCGAGTTCTCCGGCATGAAGTACCGCGTGCGCGACGGCTTCGACAGCTCCGTGTTCGTGACGGGCTCCGCGCGCTACTGCCCGGCGCAGCCGATCGGCGGCACGCAGTGCGATCTCTCGTCGATGATCTACGACAGCATCGATCTTCCGCTCGTCGTCCCGCCGGGCGGCGTTGCGCAGCGTTATGTCGTGCAGCGCCAGCTCGCCAACGGCGTGCAGATGCCCGCCGATACCGATGCCGCGGTCACCTACGCGGCGCTCTATCTGGCCGACGGTGCCGAAGCGGTGCTCGGCAACAACGTTTCCGCGGGCCGCGGCGTGCTGTCGGACATGTCGCCGGTGATCATCACGCAGGCGAACATGGTGCCGAACATGGCCGAAGGCACCGGCGCGACGAATCTGAGTTTCGTGATCGCCGACGATTCGACCGAAGCCGGCCACGCGCTGCTGAACGCCGCGGTCGCGATCGACTTCAACGGCAATCTCGTGCCCGCGACGAACGTGGGTTGCTCGCAGCTCGAAACGCCGCTGCCGGGCGAAGCCGTCAGGCGTACTTGCAGGTTCGACATACCCGCGTTCGATCCCGACTTCGCGACCGACACCAATCCTTCGACGCCCGGCACGTATGCGCCGGGCGTTCATGCATCGGTGCTGATCACGGCGACCGACAGCCGCGGCCAGGAATCGACGCGCAGCGTGCCGTTCCATGTCGTGGCCTCGGAGAACGACGCGCCGTCGTTCCGTCTGACCGCGCTCGCCGTCGAAGACCCGGACAAGGTGCCGACGCTGGTCTGCTCGCTCGCTGGCGAAGGTTTCTCCGACCAGTGCCTCGGCGACATCGTGAACTTCATGACGGATCTCAAGGGTGGCCCGGAGCGCGCCTACGACGAGAATGCGACGCAATGGACCTTCTTCGCCGGCGTCGGCAGCGACAACAAGCTGAACTGCACGGGCACCTCGCCGTCGATCTTCGCGACGCAGATTCCGGGCGGCCTGCAGAGCCCGAAGGTCCTCGTCAGCGGCACGTCGGTCACGCTCGACTATGTGCTGAACGGCACGCAGACCGGTACGGCCGACTGCACGATTTTCCTCGGCGACGGCAATTATCCGGCCAGCCACAGCTACAACCAGACCGTGCGGCAGTTCCGCATCCGCGTCACGCCGTAAAGAAATTCCTTTTTGCGCAAAAAAACCCCGGCATCGCCCGGGGTTTTTTCGTTATGGCGAAACCGGTCCCGACGGCAGCGGCGGCTTCGCTACAATCGCCCCGGTGAAGCGCGACCTCGCCAGCACCAGCCTCGAACAATGGATGGACGCCCGCCGCCGGCTCGTGCCGCTCTCGGCGGAGCTGGCCGCCGCGTGCGCGCGGCTCGACGCCGTGGCTGCGGAACTTCCCGACGGCGACCCTCGCTTCGCCGATCTCGCCGCGACGCTGCAACTGCTCGGCGATCTCGGCCTCGACGACGAGACGCTGGCCGCGACGATCCTCTACGAACTCGACCGCTCCGCCGACGACCCGGGGGCGGCCGCGTTGCCGCCGCGCAGCGCCGGACTGCAATTGCTCGTCGACGGGCAGGCTGCCGCCGAAAAGGTCTGGGCGCTGCATGCCGCGCGCGGCGCGCACACGCGCGCCGAAGGCCTGCGCCGCCTGCTGCTCGCGATCGTGCGCGATCTGCGCGTCGTGTTCATCCTGCTCGCGCGGCAGCTCGCGCGGCTGCGCGCGGCGGACAGGCTCGATGACGCCCAGCGGCGTGCGCTCGCGCAGGTCACGGCCGACATCCATGCGCCGCTCGCGAATCGCCTGGGCATCTGGCAGCTCAAGTGGGAACTCGAGGACCTCGCGTTCCGCCTGTCGCAGCCGGAGACCTACAAGCGCATCGCGAAGCTGCTCGACGAGCGCCGCGTCGATCGCGAAACCTATATTGCGACCGCGCTTTCGCAGCTGCGCACGGCGCTCGCCGATGCCGGCATCGCGGCCGATGTCGCCGGACGGCCCAAGCACATCTATTCGATCTGGAAAAAGATGCAGCGCAAGGACGGCGATTTCGGCGCGCTCTACGACATTCGCGCGGTCCGTCTGCTCGTGCGCGACTTGCCGGCCTGCTATGCGGCACTCGGCGTCGTGCATTCGCTGTGGCCCTACGTGCCCGGCGAGTTCGACGACTACATCGCGCGTCCCAAGGGCAATCACTATCAGTCGCTGCACACCGCCGTCGTCGGGCCCGAGGGCAAGACGCTCGAAGTGCAGATCCGCACGCACGACATGCACGCGCACGCCGAACTCGGCGTCGCGGCGCACTGGCGCTACAAGGAAGGCGGAGGCGGCGACGCGAGCTTCGAGCGCAAGGTCGCCTGGATGCGCCAGTTGCTCGAAACCAAGGAAGACGGCGACGACGACGCTGCGCTGCTCGCGGGGCTGCGCACCGACCTGCATGAAGACCGCGTCTACCTGCTGACGCCGCGCGGCGAGGTCATGGACCTGCCGCGCGGCGCGACGGTGCTCGACTTCGCCTATCACGTACATACCGACGTCGGCCATCGTTGCCGCGGCGCCAAGGTCAACGGACGCATCGTGCCGTTGACGTTCCAGCCGGTCAGCGGCGACCGCATCGAAATCCTGACCGCGAAGGAGCGCGCGCCGCGCCGCGACTGGCTCAGCGCGCAGCACGGATTCCTGAGCACGCATCGCGCGCTCGAAAAAGTGCGCACGTGGTTCAAGCGCGTCGACCTGACCGCGAACCTGAGCGCCGGACGCGCGATTCTCGACAAGGAACTCAAGCGGCTCGCACTCAGCAATGTCGAACTCGATTCGCTGCCGCCGCGCTTCAACCAGCGCCACCTCGACGATTTCCTCGTCGCGCTCGCGCTCGGCGACATCAGCGCGGCGCAGGTCGCGCGCGCGCTGCACGAGATGGTCGCGCCGCCGAAGCCCGCACCGGCCCCGGCGCTGCGGCCGCCCAAGCCCGGCACCAAGGACGCGTTGACCATCGACGGCGTCGGCAACCTGCTGACCCAGCTCGCGCGCTGCTGCCAGCCGCTGCCCGGCGATGCGGTCATGGGCTTCATCACGCGCGGCCGCGGCGTCAGCGTGCATCGCGCCGACTGCGCCAGCCTCGCGCGCCTGCGCGTCCGTGATCCGAGCCGCGTGATCGAGGTCGAATGGGGCAACCGCCGCGAGCAGGCCTACGAAGTCGACGTGCTCGTGAAAGGCTATGACCGTAAGTGGCTGCACAAGGACATCACCAACGTGATCGCGTCGGCCAACGCGCACCTGCTCGCGGTCAACACGCGCGTCGATCCGGTGTCGGGCCTCGCGACGATGAACTTCGCACTGCGCGTGACCGACTACGGCCAGCTGTCGAGCCTGCTCGGCAAGCTCGCGGCCGTGCCGAACGTGATCGAGGCGAGAAGGCTCGCCTAGCGAAGAATCAGGCGCGAGCGGACAGAAACGAGAGAGGTGATCCGACGGTGAGGCGCGGCTGTCCAGTTGCTGGCCATTGCCTCCAGTTACCTGCTTCTAAGGCCTTTCCCGCCGGGCTGCTATGCTTGGCCCCGCAGCCGCTTCCCTGCGGCGTCACGGCTTCCGAATCCCGCATGATCGATATTCCCGGTTACCGCGTAGTGCGCCAGCTCGGACGCGGCGGCATGGCGACGGTCTATCTGGCCGTACAGGAATCGGTGGACCGCGAAGTCGCGCTGAAGGTCATGTCCCCGACGCTGCTGGCCGATCCGACCTACGGCGAGCGGTTCCTGCGCGAAGCGCGCATCGCGGCGAAGCTGCATCATCCGCACGTGGTCGGCATCCATGACGTCGGCCGCCAGGGCGACTATTTCTACATCGCGATGGAATACGTCGCCGGCGGTCCCGTGCTGCAGGAGGACGGCAAGCCGCGGGACGTGGCGTCGACGCTGCGCATCGTCCGCGAAATCGCGAAGGCGCTGCACTACGCGAACAGCAAGAGCTTCGTACATCGCGACGTCAAGCCCGACAACATCCTGCTGCGCGACGACGGCTCGTCTGCGCTGACCGATTTCGGCATCGCGCGCGCGAACGATTCGGCGACGCGCATGACGCGCACCGGCGCGGTCGTCGGCACGCCGCACTATATGAGTCCGGAGCAGGCGCGCGGCCGCGGCCTCGACGGGCGTTCCGATCTGTACAGTCTCGGCATCGTGATGTACGAGCTGCTGGTCGGACGCGTGCCGTATCACGCCGAGGATTCGCTCGCCGTCGGCATCATGCACATCACGCAGCCGTTGCCGCAGCTGCCGCCGGAATACCGCGCGCTGCAGCCGCTGCTCGACCTGCTGCTCGCGAAGGAACCCGAGCAGCGGTTCCAGGACGGCGCCGCGGTCGCCGCGGCGATCGAGACGATCGAACGCCGCATCGAGCGCGGCGAACTCGGCGAACTGTCGCGCGGACGCGCCGGCGCGGCGCCGACGCTCGCGCTGCCGACCGTGACCCCGCCCGAGCAGCGCCCGCGCACCGAGCCGTCGGTGCGCGCGGAACCGCATATCGGCCGCATCGACATCGTCGACGCGCAGCCGCAGCGCAGCGGCCGTGCGAGCGAAGCGCGCCGCACACGGCGCCGCGGACCCGGTCGCTGGATCTTCGCCGTCGCCGTCGTCGTGCTGCTCGGCGTCGGCGCGTTCGCGCTCTGGCGCAATCAGGACAAGCTGCGCGCGCTGCTGCCGCGCACGGAACTCAACGACGTGCTCGCGCGCGCCGACAACGCGCTCGCGCGCGGACAGCTCAGCGGCACGAACGACAGCGCGCGCGAGCTGTTCGAGTCGGCGCGCGTGATCGACCCCGACAACGACATCGCACGCGCCGGCCTGCGCCGCGTCGGCGAGGCGCTGATCGCCGAAGCGGCCGCCGCGACGCAGCGGCGCGACTTTGCCGTCGCGCATGCGCGGCTCGCCGACGCACGCGCGCTGCTCGCCGGCGGCGCCGCGGTCGAGCAGGCGGCCGCCGCGCTGAAGAAAGCCGAGGGCGCGAATACCGAAATTGCCGGATTGTTCGACCAGGCGGAAGCCGCGCTCGCCGCGGGCAGGCTCGTCGACGCGGGCGGCGCGGTCGAACTCTACGAGCGCGTGCTCGCGACGGAGCCGGGCAACGCGCCGGCCCAGGCGGGGCTGCGCAAGGCCGGCGCCGCGCTGGCCGCGCAGACGCGCGAATTGTTGACTCAGGGAAAAGTGGACGATGCCGCCGCACGCATCGAGGCGATCGCGCGCGCGCTGCCCAACGATCCGGTGTTGCCGACGCTGCGCGCCGAGCTGACCGCCGCGCGCGCGAATGCCGGCGCGGCCATCGAGGCGCAGGTCCGGCGCGCGCAGGAACTGCTGCGCGCCGGGCGCATCTCGGGCGAGGGCGACGACAACGCGCTTGCCGTGTTCAAGACCGTGATCGCCCGCGATCCGGGCAATGCAAAGGCGCGTGCGGGCCTGTCGCAGGTCGCCCAGGCGCTGGTCGTGCAGGCGAATGCCGCGCTCGACGAGAGCAATCCGACCGCGGCCGACCGGCTGCTGCGTCAGGCCGAACCGCTGGCGCCGGGCTCGGCCGACATCGCAGCCGCGCGCGGCCAGCTGCGCGAATTGCGCGAACGGCTCGACATCGCCGCGTCGCGGCCGGTGCTGACGCCCGAGCAGCAGCAGAAGCTCGCGGCGCATCTCGCCGCCGCCGACAAGGCGGCGGAGTCCGGCAACCTCGTGCTGCCGCCGGGCAGCTCGGCCTACGACAAATACCGCGCCGCGCTCGCGCTCGACGGCGCCAACGCGCGCGCGCTGGCCGGCCTGCAGAACCTGCCGCAGATCGCGCGCGACCAGTTCAATATCGCGCTGGGGCAGCAAAAGCTCGATCGCGCGCGCGATTTCGTCGACACGCTGGAACAGCTCGCGCCGGCCGACGCGAGCCTGCCGACGCTGCGCTTGCGGCTCGCCGAGTCGTTGCTCGACGAAGCCGAAACGCGCCTGGGACAGAATCGTCCGGCGGACGCGAGGCGCTCGCTCGATGCGGCGCGCAGCCTGAGTCCCGGCAATCCGCGGCTCGGCGTGGTCGAGCAGAAGCTGCGCGACCCCGGTGCCGGCGGCAGCCGCTGAGATGGCGCGTCGGCCGCACGCATCGGTGCGCTGACATGTGCCTGCTGCTGGTTGCGGTCGACGTCGTGCCGGGCAGGCCGCTGCTGCTGCTCGGCAATCGCGATGAATTCCACGCGCGCGCGAGCGCGGCCGCGGCGCCCTGGCCCGACCTGCCCGGCGTGTTCGGCGGGCGCGATCTCGAAGCCGGCGGCAGCTGGCTCGCCATGCATGAAAACGGCCGCGTGGCCGCAGTTACCAACGTCCGCCTGCTGAACGCGCAGCGCGGGCCGCGCTCGCGCGGCGATCTCGTGCGCGATTTCGTCGCCGGCGGCGACGGCGCCGCCGACTATGTCGCCCGGCTGCAGCAGCGCATCGCCGACTACGCGCCGTTCAATCTCGTCGTCGCCGATCGCGACCAGGTCTGGTGCCTGGAAAGCCCGGCGGCGCGCGCGCAGCGATTGCACCCCGGGGTGCATCTCGTCAGCAACGGTCCGCTCGATGCGCCTTGGCCGAAGATGCAGCGGCTGCGCGCGCTGTTCGAGCACGCGCTCGCGGCTGGTGCCGGCGACGCGGCGCTGCTCGATCTGCTCGCCGACACGCAGCAGCCCGATGACGCGTCGCTGCCCCAGACCGGCGTCGGTCTCGAACGCGAACGCTTCCTCGCCACGGTCTTCATCCGCGGCGACAGCTACGGCACGCGCGCGAGTACGCTGGCCGTGCGCGACGACGCCGGCCGCGTCGTCGTACAGGAACGCCGCTTTGGCCCCGGCGGAACGCCGCTCTCGTAGGTTGCGGCGAGCCGCAGGCGAACCGCAACGTCGCGGTGTCCGGAGCTTCCGGCGAACGCATGACGACTGACGGAAGGGCGCGATCGCGGCGCGCGCATGGCGTCGCCATCGGTTCTTCGCAAACGTCACGACCTCGATGTCGCGGCTC
>NZ_DATIGT010000217.1:0-5099 GCF_035481375.1 Tahibacter sp. | reverse complement strand
GCCCCAACGGCGTATACCTCGCTGCCGAAATGCTCGCGCTCGATTACGACTACGACGCCGGCACGCTGACCGCGGTGACCCGCTGCCTCGACGCGTCGAGTCCTGGCACGATCGCCATCAAGACCTTCGATCCGGCGACCGGAACACCACTTGCCGCGCGATATGGCTGGCCCTATGCGGACAGCGCCGCGCCCGTGACTTCCGTGCAGCCGATCGGCGGCGGCGCGTTCGTGCTCGAACAGCGCGATGCGGCCAGCGCGGAACGCGTGCTGCGCCGCATCGATATCGACGGCGACGGCGACGCGTTGCCGCTGCCGGCGGGTTTCGTACCGCAACCCGTGGCGCGGCACCTGGGTGGCGCGTTCGTTCCGGCCGTCAACACCGTCAGTCACGAAATCGGTGCGTGGCACTTCCTCGACGGACGCGCACGATGGGTGCATTTCCCGGGTCTGTCCGGTCCGAGCTTTCCGTATCTGCCGGACTTTCCGCCGACGCGCTTCGCCTGGAGCGGCGACGCCGCAGGCAACATCGTCACCGCCTTCAAGCTGCCGCGGCCGGATGAGTCCGGGCCGGTACAGATCGTCGCGATGGACAGCTACGGCAAGGAACTCTGGCGGCGCAGCGTCTCCGGCTACGCGTTCACGCAGCCGGTGGGCAACGTCGCGATGACTGCCTTGGACAACGGCGTCGACGTCGTGCTTGCCGCGGACGAGATTGCCTATGACCGACCCGGCGCGACCTGGACCACCGGCGTGATCCATGTCGAGCAGTTCCGCGCCGACGGCAACGACGACACGATTCCATGGGACCCGGTCCGGCCGTGACCGTCCGACCGCGACCTTGGTCGCACGCGCCGTCCGGCCCATGGACGGCGCGCGGGATGCGCTTATGCTCGGGCTCTTTCCGATCCGGAGCCCGTCGTATGCGCTGCCTCGCTGCCGCTCTGCTGCTGTTGCTTCCGCTGGCCGCCGGTGCGGCCGACCGCGTCACCGGAAAAGCCTTCGCGACACGTTCCGAAGTCATCGCGCCCCACGGCATGGTCGCGACCTCGCAGCCGCTCGCGACGCAGATCGGGCTCGACATCCTCAAGCAGGGCGGCACGGCACTCGACGCAGCGATCGCGGCCAATGCCGCGCTCGGTCTCATGGAGCCGACCGGCAACGGCATCGGCGGCGATCTGTTCGCGATCGTCTGGGACGCGAAGACGCAGAAACTCTACGGCTACAACGGTTCGGGCCGTTCGCCGAAATCGCTCACGCTGGCCTGGTTCGTCGAGCATGGCTACAAGGACATTCCGCCGACGGGACCCTTGCCGGTGTCGGTGCCGGGCACCGTCGACGCGTGGTTCGCGCTGCACGGGAAGTTCGGCAAGCTGCCGATGAAGACCCTGCTCGCACCGACCGTGCGCTACGCGCGCGAGGGGTTCCCGCTCAGCGAGCTCATCGCGTACTACTGGCAGCAATCGGTACCGCGGCTGTCGAAGTACCCGGGCTTCAAGGAACAGTTCACGCGCGACGGCGCGGCGCCGCAGAAGGGCGAGCGCTGGACCAACCCGAATCTCGCGAACACGCTCGAAACGATCGCCAAGGGCGGTCGCGATGCGTTCTACAAAGGCCGTATCGCGCAGACGATCGGCGACTACATGAAGGCCAACGCGGGTTTTCTGAGCGCCGAGGATCTCGCCGCGCATCGCGGCGAGTGGGTCGAGCCGGTGTCGACGAACTATCGCGGCTACGACGTCTGGGAGCTGCCGCCCAACGGCCAGGGCGTGGCGGCGCTCGCGATGCTCAACCTGCTCGAAGCCTACGATTTCTCGAAGATCCCGTTCGGCAGTGTTGAACATGTTCATTTGTTCACCGAAGCCAAGAAGCTCGCGTTCGCCGACCGGGCGCGCTACTTCGCCGATCCGGCGTTCGCCAGGGCGCCGCTGGCCGGGCTGCTGTCCAAGGACTACGCGGCCGAGCGGCGCAAGCTGATCGGCGACACCGCCGCGAAATCCGTCGACGCCGGCCATCCGCCGCTCGACGACGGCGACACGATCTATCTGACGACCGCGGACAAGGACGGCAACATGGTGTCGCTGATCCAGTCCAACTACCGCGGCATGGGTTCGGGCATGGCGCCGACCGGACTCGGCTTCATCCTGCAGGACCGCGGCGAGATGTTCGTGCTCGCCGAGGGTCATCCGAATTCGTATGCGCCGGGCAAGCGGCCGTTCCACACCATCATCCCGGCCTTCGTCACGAAGGACGGAAAGCCCTGGCTGAGCTTCGGCGTGATGGGCGGCGCGATGCAGCCGCAGGGCCACGTGCAGATCGTCATGAACCTGATCGACTTCGGCATGAACCTGCAGGAAGCCGGCGATGCGCCGCGCATCCAGCACGACGGCTCGACCGAGCCGACCGGCCAGGCCACGGCCATGCGCGACGGCGGCGAGATCAATCTCGAAACCGGCTACAGCTGGGAAACCGTGCGCGGCCTGATGCAGAAAGGCCACAAGGTCACCTTCGCCGACGGCCCCTACGGCGGCTATCAGGCGATCGCCTGGGACGAGAAGAATCGGGTCTGGATCGGCGCCTCCGAAAGCCGCAAGGACGGCCAGGCCGCGGGCTACTGAGCCGCCGCACCGGGAGTCGTCCGTCGATCCGCTGGCGCATCGCGCCGGCGCGCCCGACCGGAAAAATACTTCGTTTCGCGCGCGCGCCGAATATCAGTCCGTGCGATTCGCGTCGGGGATATTTCACCGACGCCGACATTTTGGAAGTGGCCGCACATCCCGCCGCCGTCAGGTATCTGATGCGGCTGCGGAAAATGCCGGCATCAACGCGTTCTCAGCCTGATCGGACAGCGCGCGTGCGGTACGGGCGCCGCCGTATTCCGTGCCGTACGCGAACTTTTTTCCATCGCTCGCGGTTATTGCTAAATGGCGCGTTTGCGTATTACAAATCGCGGCCAAATTCGAAGATCCGCATTTTACCGTCATGGTAAAACGCCATTCCCGCACATCAACGGTTCACGGGTAGCCCGATGCTGGACAACGAAGACACGGTATTCGTCGTCGTGAAGAACGCCGAGCAACAGTACTCGATCTGGCCCGACGCGCTGCCGCTGCCCGCAGGCTGGACCGACGCCGGAAAGCGCGGCAGCAAGGCCGAATGCCTCGCCTACATCGAACAGGTCTGGACCGACATGCGCCCGCTGTCGCTGCGCGAATTCCTGCGCGAGAACGGCGCCTAGCGCCTCACCACCGAGCAAGGACGCCCGCCCATGCTGTTTCCCGCCACCGGCTGCGGCAGCCGGCTCGACGCACGCGCGCTCTCCGGCCTGCAGCAGGCAGTCTGGATCGACCAGTCGCTGCATCCGGGCGTACCGCTTTACAACCTCGGCGGCGCATTCCGCATCGGCAGCGACATCGACGCGAGCCTGCTCGAACGCGCAATCAATGCCGTCGCCGCCGCGCACGACGCGCTGCGTACGACGATGGCCGTCGCCGACGACGGCACGCCGCGGCAATGCGTCCTGCCGCAGGTCGACATCGCGCTGCGTCGCGTCGACTTCTCCGCCTGCCCCGACGGCGACGAACGCGCATTGGCCTGGATGCAGCACGAATTCTCACGGCCGTTCGATCCAGCCGGCGGCCTGCTCTGGGACACCGCGCTGGTCCACGCCGGCCCGGACCATGCCTACTGGCTGCATCGCCACCACCACCTCGTTTCCGACGGCACCTCGGTGCGGCTGCTCGCTTTTGCCGTCAAGGAAGCCTACGACGCACTGCTCGCGGGTGATGCGCCGACGGTCGAAGCCGGCCTGCCGCTGAGCGAATGGCTGGATGCCGACGCGGCCTATCGCGACTCGGCGCGCTGCGCGCGCGACGCCGCGTTCTGGGAACGCGAATTGCCGCAACTGCCGCCGCCGCTGCTCGATCGAATCGCGGCGCCCGGCGCCGCTGCGGCGACCGACAGCCGGCAGGCGCGCTGGTCGATTCCGCGCGCGCTGTTCGATCGTCTCGCCGTGCTTGCCGCCGGGCGCGGCGCCGCCGCGCAGCATCTGCTGCTCGCGATGCTGAGCGCGTATTTCGCGCGCACGCGCAACCTCGACACGATCGTCATCGGCGTCGCCGTGCACAACCGCGGTTCGTCGCGCCTTCGCCGCGCACTTGGTCTGTTCGCCTCGGTGCTGCCGCTCGCGATCCGCGTCGATCCGGGTGAAACGCTGCCGGAACTCGCGGCGCGCATCGCCGCCGATCTGCGCCGCTGCTACCGCCACCAGCGCTATCCGGTCGCCGAGATCAACCGGCGCCTGCAGCCGGCGCGCGAAGGCCGCCGTCAGATCTTCGACCTGACGTTCTCGTTCGAGGATTTCGCCACGCGCTTTCCGTTCGGCGCGCAGCCGGCCACGGCGCTGCGTCTGGAAAGCGGCCATCAGAAAACGCCGCTGTCGCTCGCCGTGCTCGATCATCGCGACGGCTCCGATGTCGTCGTCGACTTCAGCTACCGGCCGGACGCGTCGGCGCGTTCCGAGATCGACCGTCTCGATGCGCGCAGCGCACGGCGCATGACGCGCGCATGGCTGTCGCTGCTCGCGCAGGCCGCAGCGCGCCCATCGGCGGCGATCGCGCAGCTGCAGCTCGCGAGCCCGGCGGAGCAACGCCTGCTCGCGCGCTACGGCCGCGCGCCGGCCGACGGCGCTCGCTCGCCGTCGGATGCGCCGCGTTTCGTGCACGACATCGTCGCCGACCGGGCCCGCGCGACGCCGCAGGCGCCCGCCGTGCGTGATTCCCGCGGCAGCTGGACTTATGCCGAGGTCGATGCGGCCGCCGCGCGGCTTGCCGCCCGCCTCGTCGCGGCCGGTGCCGGTGCCGAATCGGTCGTCGGGCTCTGCGTCGACCGCGGCGTTGCGATGGTCGTCGGCGTGCTCGGCATCCTGCGTGCCGGCGCGGCCTACCTGCCGCTCGACCCGGCCTATCCCGCCGAACGCCTCGCGTATCTGCAGGCCGACAGCCGTGTCGCGCTCGTCGTGTCCGAACAGCGTCGGCGCGATCTCGCCGCGGCCGGCGGCGCGCGCGTGCTCTGCCTCGACGACGAAACCGACGCGACCGA
>NZ_DATIGT010000216.1:0-41823 GCF_035481375.1 Tahibacter sp. | reverse complement strand
GCCCAAGCCGGTGCAGATGATCCCCGACGATTTCGACGTGTTCTCGCCGCCGACGCCGCCGGCGCCCGCCTCCGCTTTCGGCATTCCGGCGAGCGACGTGTCGATCGAGGATCTCAGCGAAAAGGCCGCGGTGCGCGAGGTGTTCTCCGAACTGCAGGCGCTCGGCAGCGATGTGCTCGCCGAGCCGATGGAGGAAGCGCGCCAGCGCCAGCGGGTGCTCGAACTCAACAAGAATCCGCTCGACCCGCTCGAGATGCTCGATGTCGGCCGCGTCGAGACCAGCGCGAGCGTGTCGCTCGATCACGGCCTGGAAATCGATTCGCTGTTCGTGCTGCCGGCCGCGCTGTCGGAAGACGGCACGCCGATCCAGCCGTCCGTCGCGATGCCGCCGCCGACGCCCCCGCCGGTTGCGGCACCGGTGCCCAGCGGACCGACGAGCGCGGCCGAGCGCATGATGGCCGACCTGCTCGGCTCGGGACCGCCGCTCGATCCGACGACGGCGATCACGCGCTTCGACGACCTCGTGCTCGGCGACGTCGCGCAGCCCGGCATGACGATGCCGGCCGCACCGATACCGGCGGCACCGATGCCGCCTGCGCAGGCCGCGGCGCGCAGCGCACCGATTCCGCCGGCCGCCATGCCGCCGGCACCGCCCGTCGCTTCGACTCCGACTCCGGCCGCTATCGCGCCGCGCGCCGCAGCGCCGACGCCCGCGCCGGCGCCGATGCCGAGCGCTGCGCCGGCCGTCGCCGCCGCGCCGGTCGCAGTGACATCGGTCGATCACGACGCCGCGGCGATCCTGCGCGCCGCATTCGCGCGCGGCTGCGGCATCGACATCAACCACATCAGCGAATTCACGCCGCAGGCGATGGAGATGCTCGGCCGCATCGTCGCAGCGATGACGGCCGGCACGATCCGTCTGATGCACGGCCGCTCGTCGACGAAGCACGAGATGCGCGCGAACGTGACGATCATCGCGACCGACGGCAACAATCCACTGAAATTCGCGCCGGACGGCGCCGCGGCGCTGACGCAGCTGCTCGGCCGCGGCTCGCCGGGCTTCATGCCGCCGCTGCGCGCGATCGACGATGCGTTCGACGATCTGTCGGCGCATCAGGTCGGCCTGCTCGCGGGGTCGCGCGCGGCGATGTACGACGTCGCGGCGATGCTCGGTCCGGAACGCTTTCTCGCGCGTGCCGGCGAAAAGAGCGGCCTGGAAACGGTGATGCCGGCCAAGCACAAGGCGCGGCTGTGGGACCTGTACGAGAGCGGCTATCAGGAAATGGTCGGCGAAGCGCGCGAGGAGTTCGAGAACCTGTTCCAGCGCGCGTTCGCGCGCGCCTACGAGCAAGAGATCGACCGCATCAATACGGGGAAGAGCCGGTGAATACCTATGTCGCTGGCAGCGGTGTCCGCATCGAATTCGCGACCCTGTCGGGCCAGGGCGGCCGCGAGTACAACGAAGACGCCTGCGGCTACTGGACCTCCGACGGAGGTGCGTGCTTCATCGTCTGCGACGGCGCCGGTGGCCACGGCGGCGGCGACGTCGCCTCGGAAACGGCCGTCCGCACGGTGCTGTCGGCGTATTCGCATTCGCCCGACCTCACGCAGCAGAACATCGAACGCATCATCACGCAGACCGACGTCGCGATCCGCTACGGGCAGCAGCTGGCGGGCGGCCTGCGCAAGATGAGCGCGACGGTCGCCGCGCTGTTCTTCGACGGTCCGGCGCAGAAGGCGCAATGGTCGAATCTCGGCGACACGCGCCTGTACCTGTTCCGCAAGCGCAGCTGCCGCCAGCTCACGAAGGACCACAGCGTCGTGCAGACCTTCGTCGACGCGGGCGTCATCAGCGAAAGCGAGATCCGCAACCACGCCAAGCGCAACCTGCTGTTCGCCGCGCTCGGCATGGGCGACGGCGTGCCGCCGGCGGCGCTCGAGACCGCGTTCGACGTCGACGACGGCGATGCGTTCCTGCTCTGCACGGACGGCTTCTGGGAAGTCGTGCTCGAGGCGGAAATGGTCGAGCACCTCACGCGCGCGGATTCGGCCGAGGAATGGCTGCTGCAGATGGAGCAGCTGATCCAGTTGCGCGGCACGCCGCTGCAGGACAATTACAGCGCGCTCGCGGTCTGGGTCGGTCGCCCGAACGAGATCACGATGCCGTGGCCCGACCAGACCAGCGTCGCGAACCTCGTCGCCGAGGCGAGCCCCGATCCGGTCTGAGCGTCTGCGACTGCGGTCGCCGACGCTTTCGTTTCGCCGTTGTCATCACCGCGTTTCGCCCGACGGACAAGCTCCCCCGACTCGTCCGCCGCCCTCAAACCCACCAGTGCCGCCAACGCCATGACTGCCAACCGCTCGCCTGCGTCGTCCTCCACACCCCTGTCTGCGAGCGCGCTCGTCCGCCTCGCCGGACTGCTCTGCTGCCTGCTGCTCCTGGGCGCGCTCGGCGCCTGTTCGTCGGCACCGAAGAAGCGCAATCCGGTCACGGTCGAAGTCGTCGTGACCGCCGACAGCAAGCTCAATCCCGACATCAACCTGCGCCCGTCGCCGGCCGTCGTCACGGTGCTGAAGCTCAAGCGCGCCGCGCCGTTCATGACCGCCGACTATTTCACGCTGGCCGACGAAACCAAGGGGGATCTCGACGGCGTGGTCGTCTTGAAAGATCCGTTCCCGGTGCAGCCCGGCGCGACGGTCAAGAAAAGCTATACGTTCGACGCCGACGAGGATGCGATCGGCGTGATGGTCGGCTTCCGCGACATGGAGAACAGCGTCTGGCGCGCCGCGCTCGACCTGCCGCCGCAGCGCAAGAAGTGGATCAAGCTTCCCGAGTTCCTCAAGAGCGGCAAGCCGACGGTCGAGTACAAGGTGAACCTGCAGGAACGCAAGGTGACGCTGGAAGGCCCGCCGCTGAAGAAGAAGTGATCGCCATGAGCCGACGCCGCACTGCCAGCCAGGGAAGGTGAGATGGATCCATACAAGAAAGTCGTCTGGGCCGAGGGCATGTTCCTGCGCCCGCAGCATTTCCAGCAGCAGGAACGCTATCTCGAATTCCATGCGCACCAGCGCAGCCTTGCGGCCGAGCCGTTTTTCTGGGGTTTTCGCGAGCTGCGCCTGGACGTCGCCGCGCTTGCGGTCGGCAAGCTCGCGATCCAGAACGCGGTCGGCCTGCTGCCCGACGGCACCTCGTTCGCGTTTCCGGTGCAGAGCGCCGCTCCCGAGCCGCTGCATTTCAACGAAGGCGTCGTCAACCAGACGGTCTATCTCGCGCTGCCGCTGAAGCGGCCCGGCACCGAGCACGTCGTGTTCGAGGACCATCCGGCCTCGCTCGCGCGCTACACGGTCAGCGATTCCGTCGTGCGCGACGAGAACTCGATCGCCGGCGAACCGGCCGACCTGCAGCTCGGCACGCCGCGCCTGCGCCTCGTGCTCGAAAAGGATCTGGCCGACGGCTGGCTCGGCGTCGGCGTCGCGCGCGTCGTCGAATGCCGCAGCGACCGGCAGCTGCTGCTCGACAGCGAATATATCCCGCCAGTCGTGTCCTGCTCGGCGTTCGCCTACCTGCTGTCGCTGCTCAACGAACTCCACGGCCTCGTGAATCAGCGCGCCGACGTGCTGGCCGACCGTCTGAGCCAGCCGGGCCGCGGCGGCGTGTCGGAAGTCGGCGAGTTCCTGCTGCTGCAGATGCTCAACCGCTACCAGCCGCTGATCGCGCACCTGATCAATCCGTCGGTGCTGCACCCGGAGCGCTTCTATGCGTCGCTGGTGCAGATCGCGGGCGAACTCGCGACCTTCATGGAAGCCTCGCGCCGGCCGACGACGTGGCCGCACTACGACCACGACGATCTCTACGGCTGCATCATGCCGCTGATGTTCCTGCTGCGCCGCGGCCTGTCGAGCGTGCTCGAACAGAACGCCGTGCAGATCGACCTGCAGATCCGCAACTACGGCGTGCGCGTCGGCCATGTCAGCGACACGGAATTGCTGCGCAACGCGCAGTTCATCCTCGCCGTGCATGCGGCCACGCCGCCGGAAACGCTGCGGTCGAACTTCCCTACCCAGGTCAAGATCGGGCCGGCCGACAAGATCCGCGATCTCGTGAACCTGCACTTGCCCGGCGTCGGCCTGCGCCTGCTGCCGGTCGCACCGCGCCAGATTCCGTATCACGCCGGCTATCACTACTTCGAAATGGATACTTCGGCAGACTTGTGGAAACAGCTGCAGAACACGGGCACTCTGGCGCTCCACGTCGCCGGCGAATTTCCCGACCTCGAACTCGAATGCTGGGCGGTGCGCCGCTGAGCGGCGCCCGCAGGCGGCGCGCTCGCCACGCGCCGCGCTGACATCCGGCTGGTACTGAACCCCTGACAGAACCGACCATGTCCAACCCTTCGTTCAACGCCGGCAACAATCGCACGTTCGTGATGCCGAGCCCCGGCGGCGCCGCGGCGCCGCTGTCGGCCGGCGCGCAGCCGGCGTGGCAGTCGCACGAACCGGAGATTCCGTCCGGCAACTCGCCGCTGATCGCGCTGGCCAATCCGATCCTCAATCTCGTCTACCAGATCCGCACGCTGGTGCACAACGCCGATCCGGAGAAGCTGCGCAACTACCTGGCCGACGAGATCCGCCGCTTCGATTCGGCGGCCAAGGCGCAGGGCATTCCGGCCGAGCACATCGTCGCGGCGCGCTACTGCCTGTGCACCGTGCTCGACGAAGCCGCGGCGCAGACGCCCTGGGGCGGCTCGGGCGCCTGGTCCAAGAATTCACTCCTGGTCACTTTCCACAACGAGACCTGGGGCGGCGAGAAGTTCTACCAGCTGCTCGCCAAGCTCGCACAGACGCCGGCGCAGTACATCGACGTGCTGGAGCTGATGTACTACTGCATCGCGCTGGGCTTCGAGGGGCGCTATCGCATCGTCTCCAACGGCCAGAGCCAGCTCGAAAACCTCAAGCGCCGGCTCGCCGACATCATCAAGACATCGCGCGGCGTGCCCGACCGCCCGCTGTCGATCCACTGGCAGGGCCATGCGGCCGAGCTGCCGAAAATCTGGGGCATGATCCCGGTCTGGGTGACCGCGATCGTCGCGGTGCTGCTCGGCGTCGGCTTCTACATGCTGCTCGCGTTCTGGCTCGCGGCGCGGTCGGACAAGAGCTTCATCGCGATCAGCAGCCTGAAGCTGCCGACGCCGCCGCCGGTCGTGCGCGACGCGCCGCCGCCGCTGCGCTTCTCGAAGTTCCTCGAAAAGGAAATCCGCGAAGGACTCGTGTCGGTCCGCGAAACCTCGGAACAGAGCACCGTGACGATCCGCGGCGACGGCCTGTTCGAATCCGGCAGCGCGACGATGCGGCCGCAGTTCCGCGACATCGTCGACCGCATCGCGGCGGCGATCGGCGAAGTGAAGGGCCGCGTGCTCGTCAGCGGCCATACCGACGACCGGCCGATCCGCAGCGTGCGCTTCCCGTCGAACTGGGAGCTGTCGCAGGAGCGCGCGCGCGCGATCGCGACGCAGATCGACGCGACCGTGCGCTCGCCCAGCCGCATCACCACCGAAGGCCGCGGCGAAGCCGATCCGATCGCCGACAATGCCACGCCGGCCGGACGCGCGCAGAACCGCCGCGTCGAAATCACGGTGTTCGCGTCGCCGGCCGAGCTGAACAAGGAGGTTCGCTAGTGTTGCGCCGTCTGTTCTCGCTGATCTTCAACCGCTACGTCTTCATCACGCTCGGGCTGATCGCGCTCGCGCTCGCGATCTGGTTCCTCGGCCCGCTGTTCGCGTTCGCGAACTACCGGCCGCTCGAACCGACCGTCGTGCGCATCTGGATCATCGTCGGCATCTTCGCGCTCGTGCTGCTGCGGCTGCTGATCCGCGTCTGGAAGAAGCAGCGCATGAACGCGCGGCTCATCGACGCGGTCATGGGCCTGCGCGAGAACAAGCCGGCGGCGCCGGACGATCCGTCGCGCGCGGCGATCGACGAACTTCGCGCGAACTTCGAGCGCGCGCTCGGCCAGCTCAAGAAGACGCGCTTCGGCGGCAAGAAGGAAGGCGGACTGCTCGCGCAGTTCGGCCAGAAATACCTCTACCAGATTCCGTGGTACGTCTTCATCGGCGCGCCCGGGTCGGGCAAGACGACGGCGTTGCTCAACAGCGGACTGCGTTTCCCGCTGGCCGAGGAAATGGGCAAGGAGAGCATTCGCGGCGTCGGCGGCACGCGCAGCTGCGACTGGTGGTTCGCCGACGAGACCGTGCTGCTCGACACCGCGGGCCGCTATACCACGCAGGAAAGCGATGCGGCGGCCGACAAGGCCGAGTGGGAAGGCTTCCTCAAACTGCTCAAGCGCTTCCGCCCGCGCCAGCCGCTCAACGGCGCGATCCTGACGATTTCGGTCGCCGATCTGCTGACCTCGAGCGAGGACGAGCGCGTGCGCCACGCGGCGCGCATCCGCGCGCGCCTCAACGAGCTGACCGAGAACCTCAACATCGCGTTCCCGATCTACGTGCTCGTGAGCAAGGTCGACCTGCTCGGCGGCTTCAACGAATACTTCGCGAACCTCAGCAAGGAAGAACGCGCGCAGGTCTGGGGCTTCACGCTGCCGCTGCAGCTGAGCGGCGAGGTGAATCGCGAAAAGCTCGGCAAGGACATGGAACAGGAGATGGACGCGCTCGCGCGGCGCCTGTTCGACAAGCTGCCCGAGCTCATGCTGACCGAGAACGACACGGCGCGGCGCGCGCGCGCCTACACGCTGCCGCAGCACTTCTCGAACCTGACGCCGCTCGTGCGGCAGCTGCTGCAGAACGTGTTCGCCGATTCGAAGTTCGCGCCGACCGCGATGCTGCGCGGCGTCTATTTCACGAGCGGTACGCAGGAAGGCACGCCGTTCGACCGCCTGCTCGGCAGCCTCAATCGCAGTCTCGGCTTCGACGGCCGCGTGTCGCTGCAGCAGACGCCCAAGAGCGGCAAGAGCTTTTTCCTGCGGGACCTGCTGCACAAGGTCATCTTCCCCGAAGCGCATCTGGCCGGCCGCAACCGCCGCGCGGAACGCCGCGAGCGCTGGCTCAGCATCGCCGGCCATCTCGGCGTGATCGGCCTGCTGACGCTGGCCGTGCTCGGCTGGGCCGTGAGCTACAAGCGCAACACCGGCTACATCGATTTCGTCGACTCGAAGACGTCGCTCGTCGACGGGCATCTCAAGGGTATCCAGAAAGGCGAAGGCGGCACGCTGCTCGAACTGCTGCCCGGCCTGAACGCGCTCGCGAAACTCGCCGACGGCCCGAACTTCACGGTCGGCGATCCGCCGGTCAACCTGACCTACGGCCTCTATCAAGGCACCAAGCTCGACGCGGCCGCACAGGCCTCGTACCGCAAGGCGATCGAAAGCGCGCTGCTGCCGCGCATCGTGCGGCGCCTCGAAGAGCTGCTGCGCACGACGCCGGAAGACAACCTCGAGCTGACCTACGAGACGCTCAAGGTCTATCTGATGCTCAGCGATCCCAAGCACTACGACGCAGCGACGGTCGAAGCGTTCCTGCGCCTGGACTGGGAACGCAGCCTGCCCGCCTCGGCGACGCAGGAGCAGCGCGACCAGTTGTTCGCGCATCTCTCGCGGCTGCTGTCGGCCGACTCCGTGGCCTCGCCGTTCCCGGTCGACCAGGAACTCGTCAAGCAGAAGCGCGAGCAGCTTGCGCGCTACTCGCTCGCGCAGCGCGCCTACAGCCGCCTGAAGAACCGCCTCAACAACGGCTCGCTCAGCGACTTCACGGTCGCCGAGGCCGGTGGTCCGCAGGCGACGCTCGTGTTCCGGCGCGCGAGCGGCCAGCCGCTGACCAAAGGTATCCCGGGCCTGTTCACGTTCCACGGCTATCACAACGTGTTCCTGCCCGAAGCCGAATCGGTGCTCGGCCTGCTCGAACTCGAGGAAGCCTGGGTGCTCGACCGCGTCGCGCAGCGCCCGCAGCAGCAGCTCGAAGCGCTGACCGAGGGCGCGCTGCAGCGCGACCTCAAGCGCCTCTATCTGCACGAGTACGTCGGGCTCTGGGAGGCTTATCTCGGCGACGTGCGGCTCATCGATTCCTCGTCGATGTCGCAGAGCATCGAGACCGCGCGCATCCTCTCGGCGCCCGACTCGCCGATCGCGCAGTTCCTGCGCGCGGTTGCGCGCGAGACGACGCTGATCAAGCCCGAGAACGCGAACGACCAGTCGCTGCTGAACCAGGCCAAGCGCCAGGTCAACACGGCCGCCGACGACCTGCGCCGCACGCTCGGTCCCTCGATGGTGCCGGCCGCCGCGCGCAAGGAAGAACGCCTCGAGCGCATCGTCGACGACCGCTTCGAACCGATCCGCCGTCTCGTGCGCACCGACAGCGGCGCACCGCAGATCGACAACGTCATGAAGCTCTTCAACGAGGTCTACATGAACATGTCGGGCACGCAGGCGGCGCTGGCGACGCGCACGACGCTGAGCGTGCCTTCGACCGAAGTGCTCACGCGCATCCGCGCCGAGGCGGCGCAGCTGCCGATGCCGCTGCGCGGCATGCTGGAAAACCTCGCCGAAAGCAGCAGCCGCCAGACCGACGGCAGCATCCGCAGCACGCTCGGCGGAGAACTCGACAGCTCGCTCGGCGAGTTCTGCCGGCGCGCGATCCAGGGCCGCTATCCGTTCGAGCGCTCGGCGACGCAGGAAGTCACGCTCGCGGATTTCTCGCGCATGTTCAGCCAGGGCGGCATGATGGATCAGTTCTTCCAGAGCCGCCTCGCACCGATGGCCGACGTGTCCGGCGCGACCTGGGTACTGCGCCAGCCCGGCGGCGGACAGGCTTCGCTCGCCGCGTTCCAGAAGGCCGCGCGCATCCGCGACGTGTTCTTCCCGTCCGGCGGCAAGGCCATGGACCTGTCGTTCGAATTCAAGGTGCTCGAAATGGACGCGACGATCGAGCAGATGACGCTCGACGTCGACGGACAGGTGTTCCGCTACGCGCACGGGCCGCAGGTGCCGCAGCGCGCGACCTGGCCGGGCCCGCGCGCGACGAACCAGGTGCGCATCGTCACCGCGAGCGCGCGCGACGGCGAGAAATACATGGTCAAGACCGGACCCTGGGCGCTGTTCCGCCTGTTCGACGAGGGCGAGATCCGTCCGGGCGCAGGCCCCGAGCGCTTCGTCGCGGCGCTCCTGATCCACGGCAAGCGCATCGTCCTCGAAGTGACCGCGAGCAGCGTGCAGAACCCGTTCCGGCTGCGCGAACTCGTCAGCTTCTCGTGTCCGGGCCGCATCTGATGGGTGGCGTCAACCTCGTCGGCGAGTTTGGTTTCTACGGCAAGATTCCTGCGCTCGGCGATTTCGTCACGCGCAGCCTGCCGCGCGAGCAGGTCGGCGTCGTCGACGAGTGGATGCAGGAAGGCTTGTTCGCGCTGCGCTCGATCTCCGAGAACTGGCTCGACAGCTATCTCGTCGCGCCCGTCTGGCAGTTCGTGCTGCCGACGGGCATCTGGGCCGCCGCTCCGCTGTGCGGCCTGCTGATGCCGAGCGTCGATCGCGTCGGCCGCTATTTCCCGCTGTTCGCCTGCGCGCCGCTGGCCGCGATGACGAACGGCGACGCCGGCACGCCGTGGCGCCGGATGTCGCGGCTCGCGCAGGATCTGCCGCGCGTGCTGCACGAACAGCTCGACGCCGAGACGTCGCTGCAGCTCGTGCAGGATCCAGCGCAGAACCTCGCCGAAGACTGGCGCGGCATCATCAGCCTCGCCGACTTCAATCCCGCAGGCAGTCGCTCGATCTGGTGGTCCGAACGCACGCACTACATGCCGCTGCGCGAATACCAGCACCGCGGCAGGCCGGATACGGAGCTGTTCCTGCGGCTGTTCGGGCACTGATTGAAAGTGCGCAGGTTGGCGGTGCGCCGCAGGCGCCCCCCGACGTCGAGGTGATCGCGCACGGCGAACGTCGGGCGAAGGAATCTTTTTTGCCGCCGTCGGACCGTCTCGCGGACCTTTCCTTCGGCACGCGGTCTTCGTGGCGTCGCGATCGTGATGTCGGGATTCGCCGGAGGCTCGCCCCAACCTGCGTGGCCCGCGCGCCTATCTCAAACGCTGCAACTCGTCCTCGATGTCCGCGAGCAGCGGCTCGACGGTTTCCTGTGCTTTTTCGCGCGCGTTGAGCGCGGTGAAGTCGACCGGCTGCGGCGGCGCGCTGAACAGCAGTTCGCCATTGCTCGGCCGGTAGGCGCTCAGGCTGAATTCCGCGCTGTAGAGCGTCGAGACGTTGCCGTAGTACTCGATGTCGGTCGTGCCGATCGGATTCGCGTCGAGATAGAACACCGCGTCGGCCTTGCGCGCGTAGGCCTGCGGTTCCGATTCGCGCGAGCGGCCGTTGGCCTGGATCACCCGAAACCCCTGATCGCGCGCGAGCGCGCCGATCGCGTCGCGTGCGGGCCCGGCGATGACGCTGTCGCCGCTGACGACGATTGCGATCGTCGGAGCGCGCCGCGCCGCGGCGCGCGTGACGTCCGCAGCCTGCAGCGGCGCCGCGACGACGAACATCGCCGCCATGGCGGTCGTGAAGTACCCGAGGCCGATCGTCCTTCGCTGCATGACTCCCTCCGAAAACCGCATCGCCCCCCGGCCTGCGCATCATAGGTAGCAACCGTTCGGCGGGAACGCGACCAATTGGCACTTTTTCCTTTCGCGCACGCGCACGGACCCGGATCGACAGGTGCCCGACCACCTCGATAGACTGGTCGGCCCGGCACGAGCCTGGCATCGCCCGGCAGGCTCACCGTGACCGACGACCCGACCTTCATCCCGCCGCCCGCGCATCGCATCCTGTTCGAATGCGTCGCCGGCAGCCGCGCCTACGGCACGGCGTCGGCCGACAGCGACGTCGACATCCGCGGCATCTTCGCGCTGCCGCGCGCGAGCTATATCGACCTCGCGCCGCCGCCGAACCAGATCGCCGACGCGCGCAACAACATTGTCTACTACAGCCTGCGCCGCACGATCGAACTGCTGAGTGCGGCCAATCCGAGCCTGCTCGAATTGCTGTTCATGCCGGACGACTGCGTGCGTGTCTGCGCGCCGGAAATGCGGGCACTGCTGCAGCGGCGTGCGCTGTTCGTGAGCCGGCGCTGCGCCGACACGCATGTCGGCTACGCGCTGAGCCAGATCAGGAAGGCGCGCGGTCAGAACAAATGGATCAACCAGCCGAAGCCGGAGCAGCCCCCGCGCAAGGAAGACTATTGCCACGTGATCCGCCGCGATCGTCTGCTCGCGGTCGACGCCGCGCCGTGCCGGCCGCAGCCGCTCGCGGCGAGTGGCCTGCGGCTCGACGAATGCCACGCGGCGCGGCTCGAACATGCGCGCGATGTCTATCGCCTGTATCACTACGGCGCCGGCGCACGCGGCGTGTTTCGCGGCGACGCGCTCGCGGTCGAGTCGATTCCCGCGGACGACGAGTCCGCGCATTTCGCCGGCCTGCTGCTCTACAACGAACAGGGCTGGAAGCAGGCCCTCGTCGATCACCAGAACTACTGGACCTGGCGGCGCGAGCGCAACGAGGCGCGCTGGCGCCAGCAGGAAGCCGGCGAACTCGATTTCGATGCGAAGAACCTCATGCACACGATCCGGCTGCTGCTCTCGGGCAAGGCCATTCTCGAGCGCGGCGCGCCGCTGGTCCGCGTCGACGGCGACACGCTGCACCTGCTGCGCGACATCCGCGCCGGATGTTTCCGCTACGAAGAAATCCTCGCGATGGCCGATACGATCGTCGCCGACTGCGAACGGCTCAGGCCGCACAGCGACCTGCCGGAAGAAACCGATGCCGCCGCAGCGAACGCGCTGCTGCACGAACTGACGCACGACTGGGAAAGCCGCAGATGATGACCCCGACGATTCTCGATGCGCTCGACACGATCGAGCGCGAACGCAACGTGCGCGTGCTGTTCGCCGCCGAATCGGGCAGCCGCGCCTGGGGCTTCGCCTCGCCCGACAGCGACTACGACGTGCGCTTCGTCTACTGCCATCCGCGCGACTGGTATCTGCGCATCACCGAACCGCGCGACGTCATCGAACGCATGCTGCCGAACGACCTCGACGTCAGCGGCTGGGACCTGCGCAAGGCGCTGCGGCTGTTTCTGCGCACGAATGTCGCGCTCTACGAATGGCTCGGTTCGCCGATCGTGTATCGCGAGAATTCCGTCTTCGCCGCACGGGCGCGCGCGCTGCTGCCGCAGTATTTCCAGCCCGCATCCGCGCTGCATCACTACCTCGGCACGGCGCGCACGACGTTTGCCGATCACCTCGACAGACCGGAAGTGCGCCTGAAGAAGGTGTTCTATTTCCTGCGTCCGATCCTGGCCTGTCGCTGGATCGAGCAGACCCGCGCGCAGCCGCCGACCGAGTTCTCGAAACTCGTGGCGGCCGACTGGGTGACGGCGCATGAACGCGAGGTCATCGCGGAACTGCTGCTGCGCAAGGAGCTCGCGTCCGAGCGCGATACCGAAGCGCTCGATTCCGGCCTGCAGCGCTGGATGCGCGATCAGCTCGCGCATTTCACGCAGATCGGGCCGTCGCTCGCACGCCGGGTCGATGCCGGTCCGGAAGCACTCGATGCGCTCATGGCGGAACTCGTCGACGCCTGAGCGGTCTTCACGCCGTCTCCCGCTGCGCTGCGCACACTGCGGCGACGTCCGCTGGAGACTCGCATGCAGCACAAGGCACTGCGTTTCGGCAAAGGTTTTCGCGTCGCGTTCGATCTGCGCAAGGTGCAGGCCGCCGAAATGGTCATACCGCCCGGGGGCAGCGAAGGCGGCCCTGACAATCGCCATCGCGGCGCGGACCAATGGCTGTTCGTCGTCGCCGGCACGGGGCTCGCCATCGTCGACGGCAAGCGCCAGCGGCTGAAGGCCGGCAGTCTCGTGGCCATCGAGCGCGGCGAGCGCCACGAGATCCGCAACACCGGCCGCGGTCTGCTCAAGACATTGAATTTCTATTCGCCGCCGGCCTACGACGCCGACGGCGAACCGCGGGCGCCGGCCCGGCCGGCGGACTGAGGCGCGGCTGCGGACCCTCGACTAAAGTCGCTTGCAATTAAATAGCGCGCTATCTAATATCGCGTTCCATGAAGACCCGCACCGCCAGACCGGATGCCGCCTCGCCCCTGCTGCTCGACCAGCAGCTCTGCTTCGCGCTGTATTCGGCCAACCTCGCCATGCACAAGGTCTACCGGCCGCTGCTGCGCGGACTCGGCCTGACCTATCCGCAGTACCTCGTCATGCTCGTGCTTTGGGAGCGCGACGCGCAGACGGTCTCGGCAATCGGCGAGCGGCTCTATCTCGATTCGGCGACGCTGACGCCGCTGCTCAAGCGCCTCGAAACCGCCGGGCTGCTGACGCGCACGCGCGCCGCCAGCGACGAGCGTCAGGTCGTCATCGAACTGACGACCGACGGCCGCAAGCTGAGGCAGAAGGCCCAGGCCGTGCCGCAGTCGGTGTTCTGCGCCGCCGAATGCACGAGCGGCGAGCTGCTCGGTATCAAGGCCGAACTCGAACGGCTGCGCGACAACCTTGCAAAGAACAGTCGAGAGTGAAGAGGAGTGAGAAAAGAGATATCAAGCATCAGTTGAATAGCACGCGATCAAATCGCTCGCTATAAGCCACTCATTTCTCACCGCTCCTCACCCTTCCTCCGCTTCACCCCCAACCCCCAACGAAGGAAACGCCCCCATGTCCATCGCCAACGTTCTCTACCGCGCCCAGGCCAAAGCCACCGGCGGCCGTGACGGCCAAGCCACCTCGAACGACAACGCCCTCGACGTGAAGCTGTCGACGCCGCGCGAACTCGGCGGCGCCGGCGGCAGCGGCACGAACCCCGAACAGCTGTTCGCCGCCGGCTACTCCGCCTGCTTCATCGGCGCACTGAAGTTCGTCGCAGGCCAGCAGAAGATCGCGCTGCCCGCAGACAGCAGCATCGAAGGCGTCGTCGGCATCGGCCAGATCCCGCAGGGCTTCGGCATCGAAGTCGAACTCAAGATCTCCCTGCCCGGCCTGCCGCGCGAACAGGCGCAGGCGCTCGTCGACAAGGCCCATCAGGTGTGCCCGTATTCGAATGCGACGCGCGGCAACATCGAGGTGACGCTGACGCTGGTGTGAAAGCAGGAAAGAGCGGAGAGGAGTGAGTGATCGAGGAAGCTCTCACTCACTTCTCTTCACTCGCTACCTGTCTCACCGCTGCAGCACGTAATGCGCAAGCGCCGCACGATCCGCAAACCCCAGATGCTCATACACGCGCTTCGCCCGCACGTTTGCGGCGCTCACGTGCAGGAACGGCTGCAGCCCGGCGGCGAAGATGTCGCGCGTCACGAGCGCGACGAGGCGTTGCGCATAGCCTTTGCCGAGATGGTCCGGATGCGTACAGACGCCGCTGATTTCGCGGTGGCCCGGCAGGTCCATGCGCTCGCCGGCCATCGCGGCGAGGCGGCCGTCGACATAGATGCCGAGGTAGCGGCCCATGCGCGGCGTTTCGCGGCGGAAGTAGCCCGGATAGACGAGCCCGGTCAGTGCGAGCATGTCGTCGAGGTGCGCGGCGCCCAGTTCGATCGCATCGGGACCGGGCGGCGCATCCGGCGCGGACGCGCAGATCATCTGGTCGATGACGCCGTGATCGTGCAGTTCCCAGCCGGGCACCTGCGGCGGAATCACGCCGACGAGGTAGTAGGTATCGCGTTCGCCGAGTCGCGCGGCGAGTGCTTCGCCGCAGGGCGCATCGGCATTGGCGACGCCGACGAAAGGCGCGACATCGGGGTGGTAGGCGGCAGCCATCGCATCGCTGTCGCCGAGCGCGGCATGCCGCGTGCGCAATGCGTGCCAGATCGGATTGTCGAGTACCGTCATCGCGAGTTGTCCTCATCCGCGCCGCCGACGCGCAGCAGCACCCAGGGAGTCTGCGCCCCGTCTGCGTTGCGGCGTTCGCGACGGCGCCGCGACCCGAGTTCGCGGCTGCGCGCGCGCGCGGCCATTTCCCGCTGGCGCTGCTGACTCGTTCGTTTGCGCATGGCGTCGTTGCTGGCGGTTCGTTCGTCGGGGCCGCGTATTCTGCCGCGCCCGACGCGCGGCGTCAGCGCGCCGCCGGCAGCAGCCGCGGCTGCTGCGCATACCACTCCGACGCCTTGAGCACGTGGAACTTGCGCTCGTTCTCGCGGAGTTCAAGCCCCAGCCCGAGCTTGGCCCAGCGCACGAACAGGTCGCCCTGCGCGCGTTTCTGCGCGAGACGCAGGCGCGCCTTGAGATCGAAGCGGTCGTTGCTCGCCGCAAGGTCCTCCACAACGATCGCCGAGTCGCGCACGACCGCGCGCGCCGACGCGTTGACCTCGCCCGCGTCGAGCAGTTTCAGCACCCAGCGCGGGTAGTCCTTGTGCCGCGTGAACAGCGCGAGCAGCAGGCTCGCATCCTGCAGCCGCACCGTCGCCGTGGAATCGATGCGCAGCGGCGAGCCCCACTGCAGACGGCCGCGGTCGAAGCGGATATCGGCCCACCAGCCGCCCTGCGTGGCGCGCTCGGGATCGCTGACCTTGACGTTGCGCAGGCCCAGGCGCGTGCCGTCCAGCACGAAGTCTTCCGCGGCGAGGTCGGCGCGCGCGAGCTGCGCGGCGACGTCGACATCGCCGCTGAATTCCAGATCGTTTGCCGCGAGCCGCGCCTGCCGGGCCTGCACCTGCAGACGTCCCTTGCCGGCCTTGCCGGCGGCATCGAGTTCGATGTCGCCGCTGAGCTGACCGCGGCCGCCGAGAAAGCGCAGCGCGTGACCGGGCAGATAGCGGTTCAGCGCGCGCAGGTCGGGCACGTCGGCGCGGTCGAACGCGAGACGCGCGTGCAGCGAATCGCGGAACGCGATGACGTGGCCGGTCGAGCGCAGTTCGAGCCGCAGATTCCTGCCGCGCACCATGGCCTTCTGCGGCGTGTCGACGGCCGCGACATCGAACTGCTGCACCGCGATGTCGACGCGCGGACGCAGTTCGCCGGCCTCGCTGTCGACGCGTCCGTCGGCGCGCGCGCGACCGGTGAAGCGCTGGCCGTGCACGTCGGCATGCAGCGCGACGTCGGGAATCGTCAGCGTGCTGCCGGCATCGATGCGGCCGTCCTTGAGCAGGATGTTCGCGACGATCTCGCCGGCGCCGGCCAGCGACAGCCAGCTCGCTTTCGCGAGCAGCGGACCGAACCAGTCCAGCGAATCGAAGCGCCAGTGCAGTGCGACTGAGCCGGATACGCGCGGCAGCAGCGGTGGCGCCTTGTCGTGCGGAATGATGTCGCGTCCTGCAATGACGAGATCGGCGGCGATCCGCCCGGTGCCGTCGGGCGGCGGCGGCAGATCGAGCGCGAACGCGATCGATTCGCCGATCTGCGCCTTCACACGTGCCTGCTGCGTCCACTGCCGGCCGCGCGAATCGCTCGCGTGCAGCGGCACGTCGATCGTCAGTGCGCCGCCCTGACGCAGCTCGCCGCGCTGCAGCGCGAGGTCGACCTGCACGCGGCCGCCTGCGCCCTTGTGCACCGCGCCACGCCAGCGCGGCTCTTCGTCCATGTGTACGAGGAATGCGGGAATGCCGCCGTCGAGCTTCAGGCCGATCTCCGCGAGCGCGAGCCGGTGCCAACCCGAGGCCTGCTCGCGCGTGTGCCGCGGCAGCGCGAACTCGGCCGCGAGCGTGCCGTCGCGCAGCCAGTCGACGTCTCCATGCTGCAGACGCAGCGTTTTCAACTGTGCGCGGGAAGGAAATATTTCCAACGCGCCGCCGCGCAGCTGCTTCCAGAGACCGAATTCCGCCGGCCCGTGCCCGGTCAGCGTGTGCGTACTCCAGCGGACTTCGCGCAGGCTGTCGGTCGCGATGCGCGGAAAATGCAGTACCCAGCCACCGGGACGCGGCTCGGGCGGCGCCAGTTCCTCGGCGAGATCGAGCGCACCCGAGACGTTGTGTGCCAGTACGCCGGGCACGCGCAATTCGCGCCGCAGCAGCGGCAGCAGTGCGATGCGCCCGGCGAGCTCGTCGGCCGACGCTTCCCAGCGAATCCGCCGCGCATGGCCGCGCAAGGTTGCGCGCCACAGCTTCACGTGGCCGGGATACAGGCTCAGCCCGCGCTCCCAGTGCAGCGTGAAGCGGT
This sequence comes from Tahibacter sp., assembly GCF_035481375.1. Lineage (GTDB taxonomy): Bacteria > Pseudomonadota > Gammaproteobacteria > Xanthomonadales > Rhodanobacteraceae > Tahibacter. The sequence goes on along the minus strand of NZ_DATIGT010000216.1, from coordinate 24,679 downwards.
CCGGCTTGCGATTGATGACGCCCGGCGCGAATCCCGCGTTGAGAAAGATATTCGCAGCGAGCAGGTACAGCGCAAACAGCACGACCAGCATCCAGCCGATTCGACGCAAGGCTCTGGCCACGACGCGCACTCCGGCAGTTGGCCTGCCGAGGATGCCTCAAGCGCGCGCGGCTCCGGTAGCGGCGCCGTCAGATCGCGCCGGTACGGCGTCGGCGACGGCAGGGCGCGCCGGCGCTTGCGCCGCGCGCCGTGCCGTCGTGGCAGCGGACGCCGTTCATCGCCTCAACCCGGGGACATCACGAGCCGGACTCCGCCCGACGCGCAACGCCGGCAGCAACCTGCCTGCCTTCCTGCTGCGCCTTGTACACCGCGAGCAGCGCTTCATAACGCTGCTGGCCGACCGCCTGCGTGAACTGGCGCTTGACCTGCACGTACGACGCCTTGAATTCCGGATATGCCGCCGATGCGCCGAACAGCATCGCGACCTGACGCGTATTCAGGCCGGACTCGGCCGCGAGCACGTCAAGATTGATCGTGGTTTCTGCCATTGCCGAGGAACCGCACAGGGCCAGGGCAAGCGCTAAGTAACGGGCTTTCATGATGACCTCCACTCGGGCAAGTCGGACTGCGGGCCGACGCCGCGCGATCGTCGCGATCGCCTGCCGCCGCGGACTGCGCGCCGGCATGGTCATCTGATGCGATAAGAGGACGCGGTGTTGCGCGCGCGTCCGATAGCGGCAAGAAACGTACACTGCGTGCGTGACGTTCGGCAGAACTGCAACGCGCCTGGGCGAGGTTGCGGGAAATGCTGCGCAATTTGCGCAACGAGAGAATGACCAGGCGGAGTGTTTTAGGAACTGGAGAACAGCGCTTCGCGCAAGCCAGGACGCTTTCTCCAGTTCCTGGCCACTACGCTCTATTTCTTCGCTTCGCGTTCGCCTCGAACCAGCTTGCCTGCAGCGGCCGCGGCAGATAGCTGCCGGCACCGCGCTCGGCGCGCAGGTCGCCGTCGGTCCAGCACAGCCTGCCGGCGGCGATCGTGTGGCGCGCGAGACCCTGCACGGTGCGGCCTTCGAAGATGTTGAAATCGACGTTCTGATGATGCGTCTTCGCCGAGATCGTGCGCATGGCCTGCGGATCCCAGACGACGAGGTCGGCGTCGGCGCCCACTTCGACGGCGCCCTTGCGCGGATACAGGTTGAAGATGCGCGCCGCATTCGTAGACGTGACGGCAACGAATTCGTTCGGCGTCAGGCGGCCGCTGTTGACGCCGTAGTGCCAGAGCACGCCCATGCGGTCTTCGATGCCGCCGCAGCCGTTCGGGATCCGCGTGAAGTCGTCCTTGCCGGCGGCTTTCTGCGGCGCGCAGAACGTGCAGTGGTCGGTCGCGGTCGTGTGCAGGTGACCGGCCTGCAGCGCCTGCCACAGCGCTTCCTGGTGCTCTTTCGGCCGAAACGGCGGGCTCATGACGTGCGCGGCGGCGCGCGTGAAATCCGGATCGCGGTAGACCGAGTCGTCGATCAGCAGATGCCCGCCGAGCACTTCGCCGAACACGCGCTGGCCTTCGCCGCGCGCACGCGCGATTTCCTGCACGGCTTCGCGCGCCGACACGTGCACGATGTAGAGCGGCACGCCGATGACTTCGGCAATCCGGATCGCGCGATTGGCCGCTTCGCCTTCGACCGCACTCGGCCGCGACAGCGGATGCGACGACGGACCGGTCCTGCCTTCGGCCATGAGCTGCTTCTGCAGCTGGAACACGAGTTCGCCGTTTTCCGCATGCACGGTCGGCAGCGCGCCGAGTTCCAGTGCGCGGCGGAAACTGTTCACGAGGATTTCGTCGTCCGCCATGATGGCGCCCTTGTACGCCATGAAGTGCTTGAAGCTGGCGACGCCGTGTTCGTGCGCGAGGATGCCCATCTCGCGATGCACGGATTCGTCCCACCAGGTTACGGCGACATGGAACGCGTAGTCCGACGCGGCTTTCTCGGCCCAGCCGCGCCAGGCGCGGAACGCATCGAGCAGCGACTGCTTCGGATTCGGAATCACGAAGTCGATGATGCTGGTCGTGCCGCCGGCGAGACCCGCGGCCGTGCCCGAATAGAAGTCATCGCTCGCCACGGTGCCCATGAACGGCAGTTCCATGTGCGTGTGCGGATCGATGCCGCCCGGCATGACGAGCTGGCCGCCCGCATCGACGACGACGGCACCGGCCGGGGCTTCGAGATCGGCGCCAATCTGCACGATCGTTCCGTCGACGCAGAGCACGTCGGCGCGGTAGCTGTGAGTGGAATCGACGACGGTGCCGCCGCGGATGAGAAGAGTCATGATGGTCTCCGACAACTACCGAAAACCCTCCCCTTCAAGGGGAGGGTATGGGTGGAATGGGTTTCGCCGCGCCGTACCGACAATCGCGCTATCCCTGCGCGCCCGCGGGCGCCTGTTGCGCCACCTTCCCGCGCATCAGCACCGCATACACGAGCGCGGAAATGCCGAGTCCCGCAAACCACGCGTAGGTGTAGAGAACCTTGAAGAACCCCGGCACGCCGGCGAATGCCTGCGGAAACGCCGCATGCAGGAAGCCCGGCAGGTTCGGCAGCACGCCGGCCAGCAGCGCGACGATCGCGGCGACGTTCCAGCCGTTGCGATACGCGTACGCGCCGCGTTCGTCGAACAGATCCTTGAGGTTCAGGCGCGTGTCGCGCAACAGGTAGTAGTCGACGAGCATGATGCCGGCGACGGGCCCGAGCAGCGCGGAATAGCCGACGAGCCACGTGAAAATATAGCCTTGGGTGCTCTCGAGAATCTTCCACGGCATCGCGAGCAGCGCGATCGCGGCGGTGATGAGACCGCCGGTCCTGTAGGAGATGCGCCGCGGATTCAGGCTCGCGAAATCGTAGGCCGGGCCGACGAGATTCGCCGCGAGATTGCAGCACATGGTGTCGAGCGTCAGCACGAGCAGCGCGAGGCCGACGCCGATGCCGGTGAACCGGCTGGAGAGATCCACCGGATCCCAGATCGCCTTGCCGTAGATGACGACGGTCGCCGAGGTGACGATGACCGACATCAGTGCCAGCAGTCCCATCGGGACCGGCAGGCCGATGCTTTGCCCGATCACCTGATCGCGCTGCGAGCGCGCGAAGCGCGTGAAGTCGGGAATGTTCAGCGCGAGCGTCGCCCAGAAACCGACCATCGCGGTCAGCGACGGCCAGAACACGTTCCAGAACTGGCCCGCCTTCTCGCCGCCGTCGACGAACTTCGACGGCATCGACATCATGCTGCCGAAGCCGCCCGCATGCGTCAGCGCCCACCAGACGAGGAATACGCACATCACGATCTTGATCGGCGCGGACACGGTTTCGAGCCAGCGGATCGAGTCGGTGCCGTGCACGACGAAATAGAGCTGCAGCGCCCAGAACGCGAGGAAGCAGACGAGCTGACCGACGTTGATGCCGAGCAGCGGCAGCGGATCGGCGTGCAGCGCGTTGCCGGTCAGGATGTTCAGCAGCGTGTACATCGCCAGACCGCCGAACCAGGTCTGAATGCCATACCAGCCGCAGGCGACGATGGCGCGCAGCAGCGCCGGCAGCTTCGCGCCGTGCGTACCGAACGACGAGCGCACGAGCACCGCGTACGGAATGCCGTATTTCGTGCCGGCATGCCCGATCAGCAGCATCGGCACGAGCACGATCGCATTGCCGAGCAGCACCGTCGTCACCGCCTGCCACGGCGACATGCCCTGGTCGATGAGCCCCGCCGCGAGCGTGTACGACGGGATGCACATGACCATGCCGACCCAGAGTGCGGCGAAGTGATACCAGGCCCAGGTGCGTTGCGCCGGGGTCGTCGGCGCGAGGTCGGCGTTGTACAGCTCGCCTTGCGGGACGGCGGTATCGCTGGGGGACGCGGCGGTCATCGACGGCTCCGAGTAAGGCCCTCCCCTTCAAGGAGAGGGTTGGACGTTCAAGCCCTTCCCTTGAAGGAGAGGGCTCAGAAGAACGGGAGGGCTACACCGTCAAGCCGTCTCCTTGACGCTCGACGGATTGTTCGGATGCGTGGTCCAGTTCGCGTAGCCGCCCTCGTCGACGCGCTGCATCGTGATGCAGTTGTCGACCGGACACACATGCATGCAGAGATTGCAGCCGACGCATTCGCTGTCGACGACCTCGAAATGCCGCTTGCCGTCCTTTTCCTTGAGGATGGCCTGATGCGCCGTATCCTCGCAGGCAATGTGGCAGAGGCCGCATTTGATGCATTTGTCCTGGTCGATGCGCGCCTTGATGTCGTACTTGAGGTTCAGGAACTTCCAGTCCGTCACGTTCGGCACGGCGCGGCCGCGGAAGTCTTCGAGCGTGCGATAGCCCTTCTGGTCCATCCAGTTGGAAAGACCCGCGATCATGTCGTCAACGATGCGGAAACCGTAGTGCATCGCTGCGGTACAGACCTGTACGTTGCCGGCGCCGAGCGCCATGAATTCGGCCGCGTCGCGCCAGGTGCCGATGCCGCCGATCGCCGAGATCGGCAGGTTCGGCGTTTCGGTATCGCGCGCGATCTCGGCGACCATGTTCAACGCGATCGGCTTGACCGCCGGGCCGCAGTAGCCGCCGTGCGTGCCCTTGCCGTCGACGGTCGGCGTCGGCGCCATCAGATCGAGATCCACCGAGACGATCGAGTTGATCGTGTTGATCAGCGATACCGCGTCGGCACCGCCGCGGAAGGCGGCGCGCGCGGAATGGCGGATGTCGGTGATGTTCGGCGTGAGCTTCACGATGCAGGGCAGCCGCGAATGCTGCTTGACCCAGCGCGCGACCTGCTCGACGTACTCGGGTACCTGCCCGACGGCCGAGCCCATGCCGCGCTCGGACATGCCGTGCGGACAGCCGAAATTGAGTTCCACCGCGTCACAGCCGGTGTCCTCCACCATGGGAAGAATATATTTCCAGGACGCCTCGTCGCACGGCACCATCAGCGACACGATCATCGCGCGGTCGGGCCAGTCGCGCTTGACCTGGCGGATCTCGTCGAGGTTCACCTGCAGCGGCCGATCGGTGATCAGTTCGATGTTGTTGAGGCCGGCGATGCGCTGGCCGTTCCATTGCACGGCACCGTAGCGCGAACTCACGTTGACGACGTGCGGATCGAGGCCGAGCGTCTTCCAGACCACGCCGCCCCAGCCGGCCTCGAACGCGCGGATGACGTTATAGGCCTTGTCGGTAGGCGGGGCCGAAGCCAGCCAGAACGGATTCGGCGAACGCACGCCGACGAAGTTGTTGCGCAGGTCCGCCATCTCAGTTCTCCGCCTTGCCGTTGCCGCCGAGGCGGGCATGGATCGCACGCGCCGCACGCTTGCCGTCCTCGACGGCCTGCACGGTCAGATCGACCTTGCTGCCGACGCAGTCGCCGCCGGCCCAGACGCCGCGCACCGAGGTCTCGAATTCCGCGTTGACGACGATGCGGCCGTTCCGGGTCTCGATCACGGCGCTGCCGTCGCCGTTCGCGCGCGGCGCGAGCAGGGACTGGCCGATCGCCTTGAGCACGGTGTCGGCCGCGAGCATCAGGTAGTCGCCGCTGCCGGCGAGGCGGCCGGCCTCGTCGAGCTGCGTGTATTCGAATTCGATCGCGCTGACCGCGCCGTCGCCGAGAATGCGGCGCGGCTGCGCCCATTCGATCACGGTGACGCCCTGGGTCTTCGCGAACTCCTGCTCGGCCCAGGTCGCGCTCATGCTCGCGCTGCCGCGGCGATAGACCATGGTCACCGACTCGGCGCCGAGTTTCTTGCTTTGTATCGCCGCATCGATCGCCGTGTTGCCGCCGCCGATCACGACGACACGGCGGCCGACCGGCAGCTGTGTGAAATCGTCGCACTGGCGCAGATCGGCGATGAAATCGACCGCGTTGCGCACGCCGGCCAGCGCTTCCCCTTCGATGCCGAGCGCGTTGACGCCGGAAAGACCGAGACCCAGGAAGACCGCGTCGTAGTCGCGACGAAGATCGGCCAGATGCAGGTTCTCGCCGAGCGCGCGATTGCCTTCCCAGGCGATGCCGCCGACCGACAGCAGCCACTCGATCTCGCGCGCCGCGAATTCGAGCACCTTGTATTCGGCGATGCCGTATTCGTTGAGCCCGCCGGGCTTGGGCTTCGCGTCGAAGACCGTCACGTCATGGCCGGCGCGCGCGAGCGCGTGGGCGCAGGACAGCCCGGCCGGCCCCGCGCCGACGACCGCGGCGCGCTTGCCGCTGGCCGGGGCACGCTCGAACAGCGGCGTGTTCGTCTCGAACACCCAGTCTGTCGCGTAGCGCTGCAAGGCGCCTATCTGCACGGGTTGCGATTCGGCGGTATTCCGGACGCAGCTGCCTTCGCAGAGGATCTCGGTCGGACAGACCCGCGCGCACATGCCGCCGAGCACATTGGCGCCGAGGATGTCGGTCGCCGCACCGCGCAGGTTGTCGGTCGTGATGCGGCGGATGAAGCTCGGAATGTCGATGCCGGTCGGGCACGCTTGGATACACGGCGCGTCGTAGCAGTAGTAGCAGCGCTGCGCCGCGATCAGCGCGCTCTGTCGATCGAGCGGCGGCGCGACATCGTCGAAATTGCGCGCGAGCTGCTCGGACGACAGGCGTCCCGGAGCAATGTCGGCATGGTCTTTACGGCTCATTCGTTCTCCTGGGGGCGCCTGGGAGGGAATCGCGACGCCGCGCGTCGGCCGAAGCGAACGTCGGACGAGAGGCGCAGCCATCGGCGAAAAGGGTCGGGACGGAACCTGCAGGCGGCCCTTGCGCCTGCGCAACGCGCTCGGACGAGCGGACTCGCGTCCCACCCGCTTTTTGTAGTCGGATTGCCGCGCAGGCGCAAGCGGCGCTGCGGGAAAAGGAACTCGGAGCGCAATGGCGTGCGCGATGACGTAGGGCGCAATAACCGAAGGGCATTGCGCCATGTCCGTTGCCGCCTTGCCATTTCGATCGTCGGCGCAATACGCAGAGCCGGCGCAACGCATAAAAGTCGACGCAACGTGCTTCGCTTACTGCGCCCTACAAATAATCGAGGCGGTGTTCACCGGCGACGGTTTCCGGGCCGGTCCGATCGAGGGTCTCGCGGCTGCGCAGCACATGCTGCCGGATGCCGAGCTGCCGCATGTATTTCGCCGCGCGCCAGATGCGCACGCGGCCGCCGGCGAGCAGGCGCAAGTCGATGCTCCAGTCGCGCTGGTCCGCCAGCAGCCGCAGCGCCTCGCGCACCGCGCGCAGTCCGCCGCGTTCGCGTTCGGCATCGCGAAACGTGAAACACAGGCGACACGACGCCGAGCCGATACCGAGTTCGATCTCGGCAACGTCGGTCCACTCGATGAAATCGTCGGGCTGGCGCGTGTCACGGATGCCGTCGGCGTCCATCGTGACGACGGGACCGTCGTGCAGCCACGCGCGGATCAACCGCACTGATGCCGGCAGCAGGCCGAGCAGGAACAGTGCGGGACCGATGCCGATCAGGTACAGCATCGGGCTGCCGCTCGCGAACAGGACATAGGCCCAGAACCCGAGAAGGCCGGCGAGACTCAGGCACACGAGCGTAAGCAGCGTCAGCTTCACGCGCGAATACGGGATCTCGATGACATCGTCGAAGTCGGGCGAGTCGCTGGCCATCAGAGTTCCGAAAGCACGCAGCGCGAACGCGCGCGGGCGGAACGATTGCCTCGTTCCGACGCGGCAAGTCCGGACCGAATGGCGCAACCGCCGTCGAGCGTTTCGCGCACACGCCTCATCGCCGCGGTCGCGGCGCCGCGTCGGCGCCCAACCGCAACGAATTCGCCAGCTCGCGAATCGCAGCCCTGTCGATGTCGACCGCAGCGGTCGGCCCGGCGCAGCTCAGCGCGGCCCGGCGCCGCTCCTTCGACCATAGTCAGACCAGTACCCGCTGCCGCGGCTTCGCCGCCTCTAGAAACCCGGAGGCCGGCGTTCCGGATATCGCCTGACGGCGAAAGACTTCGCCGGCAATGGTTTCGTCGGCGTCCTTGTCGACAACGGCCGACTTCAGGCCGCGTGCCGAGAGTCGGACGACGAAATCGTTGCGGTCGATCGCGGCCGGCTCTGAAATTTCCCACTCCTCGAGCAGGCAGGTCACGTCGACGCCCGAGCGGTAGATCGTGGCTGACTTCCGCAAGTCACGCAGGTCGACTGCCGAACTCCATTCGCACTCATCGAATCCGACACGCACGTAGCGCCGGGAAACAACGGTGCGGCGCTCCTTGACGTCTTTCGTCGCCGGGACGCAATCGATCCATTTCTTGTTGACCGCGTCGATGAATCCCTCGGAACGCGTATGCGCGAACGGGTTGGTTTCGCTGCCGCCGACGGCCGTCGCGACGCACAGCACTGCAAGTGCGGCAACGCGCCGCATGACGGTAGAGCGCCGTTGCATCTCGTCACTCCGCCCGCTCGACCATCGCCTGCAGCAGCACGTTCGCGCCGGCCTCGATCCACTCCGGCGTCGCATCCTCGATCTCGTTGTGGCTGATGCCGCCGATGCATGGCACGAAGACCATCGACGTCGGCGCGACCTGTGCCAGATAGCACGCGTCGTGACCGGCGCCGGACACGATATCGCGATGCGAATAGCCGAGCCGCTGCGCGGCGGCGCGCACGGCCGCGACGCAGTCGGCGTCGAACGCGACCGGCGCGTAGTAGAAAATCTGTTCGAGCTTCGAGACTTCGACCTTCGCTTCGTCGGCCGCCGCGGCGATGCCGGCGCGAAGATCGGCATCCATCTGCGCGAGCACCGCGTCTTCCGGATGGCGCAGGTCGACCGTGAAGAACACGCGCCCCGGAATCACGTTGCGCGAGTTCGGATGGACCTGCAGCATGCCGACGGTCGCGCAGGCATAGGGCGCGTACTTGTGGCCGATCGCGTTGACGAGCTGCACGACTTTCGAAGCGCCGAGCAGCGCATCGCGGCGGCGCGGCATCGGCGTCGGACCGGCGTGCGATTCCTGCCCGGTCAGCACGACCTCGTACCAGCGTTGTCCCTGCGCCGCGTGCACGACGCCGATCGTTATGCCTTCGGTTTCGAGGATCGGCCCCTGCTCGATGTGTAGCTCGAACGCCGCATGGATCGGGCGTCCGCCGACCGGCAGATCGCCCGCGTAACCGATGCGCGCGAGTTCCTCGCCCATGGTCTTGCCATCGACGTCGGCGCGCGAGAGACCGTAGTCGAGCGTGAACACGCCGGCGAACACGCCCGAGGACACCATCGCCGGCGCGAAGCGCGAGCCTTCCTCGTTGGTCCAGATCACGACCTCGATCGGATGCCGCGTCGTGATGCCGTGATCGTTGAGCGTGCGGATGACTTCGAGCCCGCCGAGCACGCCGTAGATGCCGTCGAACTTGCCGCCCGTCGGCTGCGAATCCGCATGCGATCCCGTGATCACGGGCGGCAGGCTGTCGTCGCTGCCCGCGCGCCGCGCGAACACGTTGCCCATTTTGTCGACGCTGATCGTGCAGCCGGCCTGCTTCGCCCAGCGCACGAACAGGTCGCGCCCCTGCTTGTCGAGATCGGTCAGCGCGAGCCGGCAGACGCCGCCCTTCGGCGTCGCGCCGATCTGCGCCATTTCCATGAGGCTGGACCAGAGGCGGGGGCCGTTGATGCGAGGCAGGGCGATCGGGGCGGGATTGAGGGCGGCGTTCATGGGCTCGGATCAGGAAAGAGTTGAGAGGAGTGAGAAACGAGCGAAGGGGCAGGAAACGAGTAAAGAGGAGTGGGAAACGCGTGGCGCGATTTCGCTTTCTCCACTTTTCTCACCATTCTTCACTCCTTCCTGCTTCAGGTATGCGGCATCACGAACTGCGCGCCCGCACGAATGCTCGTCGGCCAGCGCGTGGTGACGGTCTTCATGCGCGTGTAGAAGCGCACGCCTTCCGGACCGTAGACGTGATGATCGCCGAACAGCGAGGCCTTCCAGCCGCCGAAGCTGTGGAAGGCCATCGGCACCGGGATCGGTACGTTGATGCCGACCATGCCGATCTGCACGCGCTGGGCGAAGTCGCGCGCGGCGTCGCCGTCGCGCGTGAACAGCGCGACGCCATTGCCGTATTCGTGCGCATTCACGAGATTCACGGCTTCGTCGTAGGTCGACACGCGCATCAGCGACAGCACCGGCCCGAAGATTTCCTCGCGATAGATGCGCATGTCGGGACGCACGTGGTCGAACAGGCAGCCGCCGAGGAAGAAGCCGTCTTCACAACCCTCGACCGTGTGGCCGCGGCCGTCGACGACGAGTTCGGCACCTTCTCCGACGCCGATGTCGACGTAGTCCTTGACCTTGTCGCGGTGCTGGCGCGTGATCAGCGGGCCCATGTCGTTGCCGTCGTCGTCGCCGCGGCCGATTTTCAGCGCGGCCACGCGCGGCGCGAGTTTCGCGACGAGCTTGTCGGCGGTTTCATCGCCGACCGCGACGGCCACGGAGATCGCCATGCAGCGCTCGCCGGCCGAACCGTAGCCCGCGCCGAGCAGCGCGTCGGCGGTCTGGTCGAGATCGGCGTCCGGCAGGATCACCATATGGTTTTTCGCGCCGCCGAGCGCCTGCACGCGCTTGCCGGCCGCGCAGCCGGTCGCATAGATGTAGCGCGCGATCGCCGTCGAACCGACGAAGCTCACGGCGGCAATGTCCGGATGCGCGAGGATCGCGTCGACGGCGACCTTGTCGCCCTGCACGATGTTGAACACGCCCGCGGGCAGGCCCGCTTCGGCGAGCCAGTCGGCGAGCAGCAGCGACGGCGACGGATCGCGCTCGGACGGCTTGAGCACGAAGCAGTTGCCGCAGGCTATCGCGATCGGAAACATCCACAAGGGAACCATCGCCGGAAAGTTGAACGGCGTGATGCCGGCGACGACGCCGAGCGGCTGACGCAGGCTGTGCGAGTCGACGGCGCTGCCGACGTTTTCGGTGACCTCGCCCTTGAGCAGCTGCGGGATGCCGCAGGCGAACTCGACGACTTCGATGCCGCGCTGCACTTCGCCGAGCGCGTCGCTGTGCGTCTTGCCGTGTTCGGCGGTGATGGCCGCGGCGAGTTCGTCGGCGCGCTGCTCGATGATCTCGCGCAGCTTGAACAGCACGCGCGCGCGCTTGAGCGGCGGCGTCTGCGACCAGGCCGGAAACGCGGCCTTCGCTGCCTGCACGGCCGCATCGACGTCCTGCGGCGTCGCGAGCGGCAGGCGGCCGGTCTGTTCGCCGGTCGCCGGGTTGTAGACCGCGCTCGTGCGCGCGCCGTCGGCGCTCGTGCGAGCGCCGGCGATGTAGTGCGGAATGATCACGGGTGCCAGCATGGATGTGCTCCTTGCGCGACCGCCGAAGGCCGGGGCCGCGCGATGGTGTCGCGAAAACGGTTCAGGCCACGGCGCGGATGCAGGCGCGGACGCCCTCGATCATCTGATGGAGCTCGCTGTCGGTCGTGATGACCGGCGGCGCCATCGCGATCGTATCGCCGGTGAAGCGCAGCAGCAGGCCGCGCTTCAGGCCTTCCTCGAACAGGCGCAGGCCGCGCATCCCGACCTGGCCGGGAATCGACGACAGCTCGACCGCGCCGGCCGCGCCGCAGTTGCGGATGTCGATGACGTTGGGCTCGCCCTTGAGCGAGTGCACGCCGTCCTCGATCTTGCGCGCGAGTTCGGCGAAGCGCTGCGGCACCGCGTCGGCATGCAGGATGTCGAGCGTCGCATGCGCCGCGGCGACCGCCAGCGCATGCGCGGAATAGGTATAGCCATGGAACAGTTCCACCATGTACTCGGGACCCTGCATGAACGCGCCGTAGACCGCGTCGGTCGCGATCACGCCGCCCATCGGCACGGTGCCGTTGTTGACGCACTTGGCGAAGGTGATGAGGTCGGGCGTCGCGCCGAAGGCCTGGGCGCCGAACCAGTCGCCCATGCGGCCGAAGCCGCAGATGACTTCGTCGAAGATGAGCAGGATGCCGTGCTTCGTGCAGATTTCGCGCAGGCGCGTGAGGTAGCCCTGCGGCGGCACGACGACGCCGACGGATCCCTGCATCGGCTCGACGATGACCGCGGCAATGGTCGAGGCATCGTGCAGCGCGACGAGGCGCTCGAGCTCGTCCGCGAGGTGCGCGCCCCAGGCCGGCTGGCCGCGCGAGAACGCCATTTCCTTGAGATTGTGCGTGTGCGGCAGATGGTCGACGCCGGGCAGCATCAGCGGCGCGAACATCTTGCGGTTGGCGACCATGCCGCCGGCGGAAATGCCCGCGATGCCGACGCCGTGATAGCCCTTCTCGCGGCCGATGATGCGCGTGCGCGACGCGTCGCCGCGCAGCCGGTGATAGGCGATCGCGATCTTGACTGCGGTGTCGACGGCTTCGGAACCGGAGTTGGTGAAGAACACGCGGTTGAGGTCGCCCGGCGCGACCTCGGCGATGCGCTCGGCGAGCCGGAACGTATCGGGACTCGCGACCTGGAACGCCGGAATGTAGTCGGCGCGATCGAGCTGCGCCTTGACGGCTTCGACGATGCGCGGATCGCGATGGCCGAGCGACGAACACCAGAGACCCGAGAGACAGTCGAAGAGCTTCTGGCCTTCCACCGTCGTGTAGTACGCGCCCTCGGCACCGACGAGCAGGCGGTCGAGCGGGCGATGCTGCTTGAAATAGCGGTTGTGCGTGAACGGCATCCAGTACGGATCGAGGTTCAGCTCGGCCTCGGAGGCTGCCGTTGCGGTCGCGGCGAGATTCATGCGGGTTCGGTCCTGAAAGTTGCGCGGGGCGAGCCGGATGGTGCCGCATCGGCACCGCTTCCGTCTGCGCGCCGCCGGGGTCGCGCGGATGCCGTGCCGCCGGAATGGCGATCGCGGTTCGACGCGGCGCTCCGTGCGGCTGCCGCGACGGTCGCAGGACCGCGCGGCGAGTATCGTGTGCGCCGCGGACTACCTGCCGCAGCGCTGCCGGCGAGACCGTTTCGCCGACCGGAGGCCGAGCGTTGCACTCCGTGCGGACGGATGCAAGCGGCGCCGCAGCGCCGCCGCACATGCTACGGTGCCGCTCCGTTTCCCTAGCCCAGCCCGCCATGGATCTGATCCTGCGCCACGCCGCGCTGCCCGACGGCCGCCGCGACCACGACATCGCCATCCGCGACGGCCGCATCGCCGCCGTCGAACCTGCTCTGGCCGCGACTGCGCCGCAGGAAATCGACGTCGGCCACCGCCTCGTCAGCCCGCCGTTCGTCGACGCACATTTCCACCTCGATGCCGCGCTGTCGCTCGGCCTGCCGCGACTGAACCGCTCGGGCACGCTGCTCGAAGGCATCGCGCTCTGGGGCGAGCTCAAGCCCGAACTGACCCACGCAGCCATCGTCGAGCGCGCGCTGGCCTACTGCGATATGGCCGTGAGCCAGGGCCTGCTCGCGATCCGCAGCCACGTCGACATCTGCGACGACCGCCTGCTCGCCGTCGACGCGCTGCTCGAAGTCAAGCGCCGCGTCGCACCGTACCTCGACCTGCAGCTCGTCGCGTTTCCGCAGGACGGCCTGCTGCGTTCGGCGACGGCGCACGACAACCTCGTGCGCGCGCTCGATCGCGGCGTCGAGGTGGTCGGCGGCATTCCGCATTTCGAACGCACCATGACCGACGGCGCCGAGTCGGTGCGGCAGCTCTGCGAAATCGCGGCGGCACGCGGCCTGCTCGTCGACATGCATTGCGACGAGTCGGACGATCCGCTGTCGCGCCACATCGAGACGCTCGCAGCCGAGACGCATCGCCTCGGCCTGCAGGGCCGTGTCGCCGGCTCGCACCTCACGTCGATGCATTCGATGGACAACTACTACGTGTCGAAGCTGCTGCCGCTGATGGCGCAGAGCGGCGTCGCCGCGATCGCCAATCCGCTGATCAACATCACCCTGCAGGGACGCCACGACACCTATCCGAAGCGCCGCGGCATGACGCGCGTGCCGGAGCTGCTCGCCGCCGGCGTGAACGTCGCGTTCGGCCACGACTGCGTGATGGACCCGTGGTATTCGTTCGGCAGCGCCGACATGCTCGAAGTCGCGCACATGGGCGTGCACGTCGCGCAGATGACGTCGCAGGACGCGATCCGCCAGGCCTTCGACGCGGTCACCGTCAACGCCGCGAAGATCCTGCACCTGGACGGCTACGGCCTCGACCCCGGCTGCCGCGCCGACCTCGTCGTGCTGCAGGCGGCCGATCCGTTCGAGGCGATACGCCTGAAAGCGGCGCGGCTCTACGTGCTGCGCGGCGGCCGCATCGTCGCGCGCAGCCCGGAGCGCGCCAGCGAACTCGACCTGCCGGGGCGGCCGGCACGCGTGACGCCCGAGTTCGTACCCGGCGCGATTGTCGGGTAAAGCGTCCCAGACGCACCGGCCGAATGCCGAAAAACCCTGCTTTCTTTCGAACTTACCCATTTTGGGCATTTAATTGCCCAAAATGGGCATGAACACCGAACAGCGCATCGGCCAGGCTGGTGCATGGCCACCGGAGGCCGTCCCGCATGTCGTCGCCCCCTGCCCCGCCGCCGAACGCCGACGCTCTGTTCGGCGAGGTCTACGACCGGCTCAAGCGCATGGCGCATCGCGAACTCGGGCGCGCCGGCGGCGGCACGGTCAGCACGACCGAACTCGTGCACGACCTTTACCTGCGCGTGAGCCGCGGCGACGAACTGGCGTTCTCCGACCCGGCGCAATTCTTTGCCTATGCGGCGCGCGCGATGCGGCACATCCTCGTGGATCGCGCGCGGCAGCGCCTGCGACTCAAGGCCGGCGGCGACCAGGTTCGCCTGTCGCTGACCGATCCGGCGGTCGAGGCGGTCACGCTCGGCCCGCAGCAGGCGCTTCAGCTCGACAGCGCGCTCGACGCGCTCGCGCGCGACGATGCGCGCGCGGCGCAGGTCGTGGAGCTTCACTACTTCGGCGGACTCACCCTGGACCGCGTCGCGGAGCTGCTCGGCGTCGTGCCGCGCACCGTCGATCGCGACTGGCGCTACGCGCGAGCATTCCTGCTCGCGCAGATGGAGTAAGGCGCATGTCGCCGGCGGCTGTCGAACGTCGTTTCCCCGCGGCATGAACTCCGACCGCGCCGACCGCACGACAACCAGCGCCTCGCAGCTGCGCGAGCTGTTCGAACGCTGCGCCGAACTCGACGCGATCGCGCGCGACGTATTTCTCAACGAACACGGCATCGGCGCAGAGACGCGACGCCTCATCGAATCGATGCTCGCGGCCGACGCCCGCGACGACGATGACGGCGTATTCGCGCATTCCGCGGCCGCCTGGGCGGACGAACTCGAGATGCCGGCCGGCGACGCGGACGCGCTGATCGGCAGCCACATCGGCGGTTTTCGATTGCTGACGGTGCTCGGCCAGGGCGGCTCGTCGGTCGTGTTCCGCGCCGAACGCCGCGTCGGCGCCGCGCTTCAGCCGGCCGCGCTCAAGCTGTTGCGCACCGGCCTGTTCTCGGCCGAAGCGCAGCGGCGCTTCCGGCGCGAGCAGGCGATCCTCGCGCAGCTGTCGCATCCGAACGTCGCGCACCTGATCGACGCGGGCATCAGCGAAGCAGGCATTCCCTACATCGCGATGGAACTCGTCGACGGCGTCGGCATCACGGAATACGCCGAGCGGCATGCGCTCGATCGCGCGGCGCGGCTGCGCCTGCTCGCGCAGCTCGGGCATGCGGTCGATGCGGCGCATCGGCTGCTGATCGTGCATCGCGACCTCAAGCCGTCGAACGTGCTCGTGACCGCCGACGGCCAGATCAAGGTGCTCGACTTCGGCATCGCGAAGCTGCTCGGCGATACCGAGGACGGCGAGACGCAGACCCAGCACATCGCACTGACGCCGGCCTACGCCGCCCCGGAACAGTTCCGCCGCGGCGCGGTGACGACGGCGATCGACGTTTATGCGCTCGGCGTCATCGCCTCCGAACTGCTGCTCGGTCTGCGTCTGGACGCGGACGGTGCGCTGCCGCGCGACACCGTGCAGGACGTCTCGGTGAAGCAGCGCTGGCGCGCGCTCGACACCGATCTCGTGACCGTGCTGCGCACGGCGCTCGCTGCGGACGCCCAGCGGCGCTACGCCTCGGCGCGGCATTTCGCCGACGACATCGAGCGCTTCCTGCGCAACGAACCGATCGCGGCGCGCGCACCGTCGCGGATGTATCGCGCACGCAAGTTCATCATGCGGCATCGCGTCGGCGTCGCCGCGGCGGTCGTGTTCGTCGCGGCGCTGATCGGCGCGCTCGGCGTCGCGCTGTGGCAGATGCGCATCGCACGGCAGGAAGCGCGGCGCGCGAACAGTGTCAGTGCGTTCGTCGAAGGCCTGTTCGCGCCGCTGCGCGACGGCATCGCCGAGGGCCGCCAGCCGTCGCTGACGGAACTCCTCGGCAAGGGCGTCGCACGCATCGACGAGACGCCGGGACTCGGTGCGGTGGAAAAAGTGGACCTGCTCCTGCTGTTCGGTCGCGTCTACGACTATCTCAACGAACGCGAACAGCTGCGGACGTTGAACGAGCGCGCGAGCGCGCTCGCCGATGCCGAACTCGGCCGCGGCCATCCGCTGGCCATGGAGGCCGCCGTGAGCCGCGGCCTTGCGCTGCTGCGGCAGGCCGACTACACGAACGCCAGACCCGTGCTGCTCGACGCCGAGCGGCGCCTGCGCGCGGCCGGCCTCGCGAACGATTCGTGGATACGGCTGAACGACGGGCTCGCGCTGCTGGCCAACGACAGCGGCGATCCGCAGGCGGCGCTGGCGCACGAGCGCGTTGCGCTGCAGGCACGCATCGCGCTGTACGGCGACGACGGCGACGAGGCGGCCGGCGGCTATGCCAATCTCGGTTTCGCGCTGGAAGGCGTCGGCGATTTCGAACAGGCGATCGCCGCGTATCAGCGCGTGTACGCAGCACGTGTCGCGCGCGGCGGCGCGCAGTCCGCACGCAGCGCGGGCGCGCTGACCGGACTCGGCTCGGCCGAACTCATGGCCGGCCGGCTCGCCGACGCACAGCAGCATCTGCGCGACGCGATGCGCGTGTTTGCGAGCCTCGGCGGCAAGCCGCGCGCGGCGCACGTGCAAGGCGCGCAGCAGGCGTGCACGGCGGAACTCGCGCTCGGTTCGGCGCAGGCCGCGGCGGTCTGCGCGGATGCGGTCGATGTCGCGCGGCGTGCGGAAAATCCCGCCGGCAACAGCGTTGCCCGCGCGCTGCGCCTGCAGGGCCAGCAACGGCTGCTCGCCGGCGACATCGATGCGGCGCGCCGCGCGCTCGATGAATCGCAGTCGCTGTTCGCCGCCGATGCACCGGCCAACTGGAAAGGCCGCACCGACGTCGCACTCGGCGAAGTGCTGTTGCGCGGCGGTGATGCCGACGCCGCGATCGCTGCGCTGACGCGCGGCATCGAACGCCTTGGCCGCGGCTATCCGCCGTACCTGCGCCGCTACGCGCTGGCGCACATCGCACTGGCCTGCACGCAGGCCGCATCGGCACCGCCGGACTGCGGACGCGCGCTGGCCGACGCGCAGGCGGCGCTCGCCGACGATCGCCATGCGTTCAACCCGCTGTCGTTGCCGGCGCACGTTGCGGTCGCGCGCGGCGAACTCGCCCAGGGCGGAACCGGTGTCGACGCCGCAGCGAAACGCCTGCGCGCCGCGCTCGACGAAGCGCGCCGGCAGCGTCTCGACGCAGCGGATCCGCGCGTGATCGAAGCGCAGCTGTGGCTCGCGCAGGCCGACGCCGCGGCGGGTCGTTGCGAAGCTGCACAGACCGATGCCGGCGCCGCGAAGCAGCTCGTACGCGAGCGTGGACTGGCGAGCCATCCGCTCGTGAAGGAAGCGTTCGAGATGCCTCCCACGTGTGCGACCACTACCCGCCGTTAGCGGCGCCGCACTTCAGGCTCGGCGAGAAAGCGTCTGCGACAACTCAGCATGCCTTGCGACACCGCGTCGTAGCGTTCGGGCGGAACATCGTCGGGCAGTCGGTTTGCGACGCGATCGAGATCGCCGGCGTGCGTTCGGCACGATCCGCCGTCAGCGCGCCCGCCGCCGGCATCGAGCAGCACCGGGACCTTGAACGGATCGCCCGCGCCGAGCGCGATCGACGACACGCTGTACCCGGACTTGAACACCGTGGTCGCCTGCGCGTTCGGGTCGGCTCCATGCCGCAGCAGCAGTTGCACGAGTTCAGGACCGTCCTCGCTGCGCATGGCCGCATGCATCAGCGGCGTGTAGCCGTGCCCGTCGAGCGCGTTGGCGGCTGCAGCATCCATCGTCCGCAGCCGGATCGCGACGCGGTCCGCATCGCCGCGCTTGATCGCCGAAGTGAGTGGGTTGCCCGTCATGTCCGCGTTCCGCGCGTGTGTCGGAGGGCGACGATACACGCCGCCATCGGATTTTCGCCGGCGCCAATGAAAAAGCCCCGCATCGCTGCGGGGCTTTCGAATTTCCGGGCCGATGCGCCGCGACGCGGCGCATCGTTGCCGGGGGCGTGGATCAGAAATCCATGCCGCCCATGCCGCCCATGCCACCGCCGTGATCGTGACCGCCGGCGGCCGGCGCGTCCTTCTTCGGCGCTTCGGCGACCATGGCTTCGGTCGTGATCATCAGGCCGGCGATCGACGCGGCGTTCTGCAGTGCCGAACGCGTGACCTTGGTCGGATCCAGGATGCCGAACGCGATCATGTCGCCGTATTCGCCGTTCGCGGCGTTGTAGCCGAAGTTGCCGGTGCCTTCCTTGACGCGATTCAGGACGACCGACGGCTCTTCGCCGCAGTTCGAGACGATCTCGCGCAGCGGGGCTTCCATCGCGCGCTTGGCGATGTTGATGCCGTGCGCCTGGTCTTCGTTGTCGCCCTTGACCGCACCGATGGCCTGCAGCGCGCGGATCAGCGCGACGCCGCCGCCCGGGACCACGCCTTCCTCGACCGCCGCGCGCGTGGCGTGCAGCGCGTCTTCGACGCGGGCCTTCTTTTCCTTCATTTCCACTTCGGTCGCGGCGCCGACCTTGATCACCGCAACGCCGCCGGCCAGCTTGGCCACGCGTTCCTGCAGCTTCTCGCGGTCGTAGTCGGAGCTGGTTTCTTCGATCTGGGCCTTGATCTGCTTGATGCGGGCCTGGATCGCGTCACCGTCGCCGGCGCCGTCGATGATGGTCGAGTTTTCCTTCGACACGACGATCTTCTTCGCGCGGCCGAGATCCTTGATCGTGGCCTTTTCGAGCTGCAGGCCGACTTCTTCGGAGATCACGGTGCCGCCGGTCAGGACCGCCATGTCTTCGAGCATCGCCTTGCGACGGTCGCCGAAGCCCGGTGCCTTCACGGCGCAGACCTTGACGATGCCGCGGATCGTATTGACGACGAGGGTCGCCAGCGCTTCGCCCTCGACTTCCTCGGCGACGATCAGCAGCGGCTTGCCGGCCTTGGCGACGCCTTCGAGCACGGGCAGCAGCTCGCGCACGTTGGAGATCTTCTTGTCGTGCAGCAGGATGTACGGGTCATCCAGTTCCGCCTGCATCGACTGCTGGTTGTTGATGAAGTACGGCGACAGGTAGCCGCGGTCGAACTGCATGCCTTCGACGACGTCGAGTTCGTTCTCGAGGCCCGAGCCTTCTTCAACCGTGATCACGCCTTCCTTGCCGACCTTCTTCATCGCTTCGGCGATGATGTCGCCGATGTTGGCGTCGGAGTTGGCCGAGATCGTGCCGACCTGGGCGATCGCCTTGTCGTCGGCCGTCGGCTTGGACAGCGACTTGAGTTCGGCGACGGCCGCCGTCACGGCCTTGTCGATGCCGCGCTTGAGGTCCATCGGGTTCATGCCGGCCGCGACGGCCTTCATGCCTTCGCGGATCAGCGCTTGGGCGAGCACGGTCGCGGTCGTGGTGCCGTCGCCGGCGACGTCGGAGGTCTTGGAAGCGACTTCCTTGACCATCTGCGCGCCCATGTTCTCGAACTTGTCGGCGAGCTCGATTTCCTTGGCGACGGAGACGCCGTCCTTGGTGATCGTCGGAGCGCCGAAGCTCTTCTCGAGCACGACGTTGCGGCCCTTCGGGCCCAGCGTGGCCTTCACGGCATTGGCGAGGATATTGACGCCGCGGACCATGCGGGCGCGCGCGTCTTCACTGAAACGGATTTCTTTGGCTGCCATGGGAGAGACTCCAGAAAAGTAGTGTGTAGAAGTGAGAAATTAGAGAAAGCGCTGCGGCGGGCTGCGGAGAGGCGGGTCGGCCTTCGCGCCGGGGCCGGGGCGATCTCAGGCTTCGATGACCGCGAGCAGGTCTTCTTCGCGCATGACGAGGAGTTCTTCGCCGTCGATCTTCACTTCGGTACCGCTGTACTTGCCGAACAGGACTTTGTCGCCGGCCTTGACCGCGATCGGGCGGACCTTGCCGTCCTCCAGGATCTTGCCGCTGCCGGCAGCGATGACTTCGCCGCGGACCGGCTTTTCGGTGGCGCTGTCGGGGATGACGATGCCGCCGGCGGACTTGGTCTCGGCTTCCAGGCGCTTGATGATGACGCGGTCGTGCAGGGGACGAAGCTTCATGTTTGCTCCCTCAAAGGTTACAAGGAATTGATTGGTAAAGGATTGCGGCGGCTTGTTAGCACTCGACGCCGGTGAGTGCCAATTTTAGCCGCTGATCGTGACAAGGCAATGCCCTGTCGGGTGGCCGACACATTGGGAGCAGTCCGGCGGTTTCAAGGGGCGGAGGACTTCCGGGCCGCCGAAACCACGCCCGTACTCGGAAGTCGTGGGCTTCACGGCGCCGCTCGCGCTATCGTGCGCGCCCCTGCCTGCCGCGGCCGCCGCCATGTCCGCCTTGATCGTCTACTGCACCGTGCCCGACCAGGACGTCGCCGACCGCATTGCCCGCGCGCTCGTCGGTGAAGGTCTCGCGGCCTGCGTGAACCGCCTGCCCGGCGTGGTTTCGACCTACCGCTGGCAGGGCGAAACGCACGTCGACGCCGAGCTGCTGCTCTTGATCAAGACCACGCGCGCGCGCTTCGAGGCGCTGCGTCAGCGCATCGTGGCGCTGCACCCGTATGAACTCCCGGAGGTGATCGCGGTCGATGTCGCCCTGGGGCACGAGCCGTACCTGGCCTGGGTGGCCGAGACCACGGCGTTCAAGCACTGACCGATCGCAACCGCAACACCGCAGGGACCGCGCCGCCGCCCGGTCCTGCTTTCCGCAGATTCGTTCCCGATCAACCGCTTGCTGGAGCCGCAATGAGTCGTTTCGCCCGCTTTGCCCTGCTCGTCGCCGGCCTGACCGGCCTCGGCCCGGCCCTCGCGCAATCCGAGACGGACCTGCTGCGCGTCGAAGAAGCGTTCGCGCTGACCGCCACGGCTGCCGACCGCGGCACGGTCAGGCTCGAATGGAAGATCGCCGACGGCTATTACCTGTATCGCTCGCGCATCAAGACCGGCAAGCCGGCCGACGGCGTCACGCTCGGCGAGCTGCAGCTGCCGCCGGGCGAGCCCAAGCACGACGAGTTCCTCGGCGACGTCGAGGTCTATCACGGCAAAGCCGTCGCGACCCAGCCGCTGACCGCGAACGGCGACACCGCGGAATTCAGTGTCAGCATCCAGGGCTGTCACGAGCGGGAGCCCAAGATCTGCTACCCGCCGCACGCGACCAAGGTCAGTCTGAAACTGCCCGCGGCCGAGGCCGCACCGGCGGCCAATCCGCTCGCGGCCGCGCAGCCCGCTCCTGCCGGCGGCGATCTGAAATCGGCGCTGAGCCATATCGGCAAGCCGGCCGCCGACGCGCCGATGGATGTCGGCACGAACGACCCGGCCGCGCCCGGCGAGGAAGCGCTGCCGCTGCCGCCCGAACAGGCCTTCGTGTTCGAAACCATCGCGACGAGCCCGACCGAACTGCTCGCGCGCTGGACCATGCCCAAGGGCTACTACCTGTATCGCGACAAGTCGAAGCTCAGCGTGCCCGCGGGCGATGTCGCGCTCGGCAGGCCGCGCTGGCCGGCCGGCGTGCTGCACAAGGACGAGAAGTTCGGCGAGGTCACGGTCTTCTTCAATCAGGTCGAGCTGCCGGTCCTGCTGCAGCGCGAGCACGGCGATGCACAGAAGGTCAGGCTGACCGCCGAGTTTCAGGGCTGCGAGGAAAACGGCATCTGCTATCCGGTCATGACGCGCACGATCGACGTCGATCTGCCGGCAGCGACGCCGGAACAGCTGAAAGCGGCGAGCGCGGCATTCAAGGCCGAAAAGGATGCACCGGCCGCTGCCGAACCCTCCGATCGGTCGGAAGAACAGGTGCTCGCCGCACAGCTGTCGGGCGACCGTCTGTTCGCGCTGCTCTCGTTCTTCGGCTTCGGCCTGCTGCTCGCGTTCACGCCCTGCGTGTTCCCGATGCTGCCGATCCTGTCGGGCATCATCGCCGGCGCCGGCGACGTTTCGACGCGCCGCGCATTCGTACTGTCGGCGGTCTACGTGCTCGCCTCGACCGTGGTGTTCACGATCGCCGGCGTCATCGCCGGCCTCGTCGGCGCGAACCTGCAGGCCGCGTTCCAGCAGCCGTGGATCCTGACCGCGTTTGCGCTGCTGTTCGTGCTGCTGTCCCTGTCGATGTTCGGCTTCTATGAGTTGCAGTTGCCGGCGGCACTGCAGAACCGCATTGCGAGCGTGAGCAATCGCCAGCAGGGCGGCTCGCTGACCGGTGTCGCGATCATGGGCGTGCTGTCGGCGCTGATCGTCGGTCCCTGCGTCGCGCCGCCGCTCGCAGCGGCCGTGCTCTACATCAGCCAGACGCGCGACCCGCTGTTCGGCGGGCTCGCGCTGTTCGTGCTGTCGCTTGGCATGGGCGCGCCGCTCGTGGTCGCCGGCACGGCGGCGGGCAAGCTGCTGCCGCGTGCCGGTGCCTGGATGGACTCGGTCAAGGCGGTCTTCGGCGTGAGCTTCCTCGCGCTCGCGATCTGGATGCTGTCGAGATTCCTCGATCCGGTCTGGGTCATGCTGATGGCCGGCACGCTCGCCGTTGCCTGCGGCATCTACCTCGGCGCGCTCGAACGCCTGCCGGACAACGCATCGGGCTGGCGCACGCTGTGGAAGGCGCTCGGCGTGATCCTGCTGGTGATCGGCGCCGCGCAGCTGATCGGCGCGCTGGCGGGTTCGCGCGATGTGCTGCAGCCGCTCAAGGGTCTCGGCGGCGGCGCGGCGGCCAAGGAGGACCATCTGCCGTTCAAGACGATCAAGAGCGTCGAAGACCTGCAGCGCAGCCTCGGCGAGGGCAAGCCGGTCATGCTCGATTTCTATGCGGACTGGTGCGTGGCCTGCAAGGAAATGGAAAAGTTCACGTTTACCAAACCTGAAGTCCATGCGGCGCTCGAAGGCTATACGCTGCTCAAGGCCGACGTGACCGCGAACGACGAGACCGACCAGGCGCTGCTCAAGCACTTCGGCCTGTTCGGCCCGCCGGCGACGATCTTCTTCGGCGCCGACGGCAAGGAGCGCCGCGCGCAGCGGCTCATCGGCTTCGAATCCGCCGACACGTTCGCCGCGCGCGTCGCGAAGGCCGGTCGCTGATGGGCTGGAAGCAGACCGCCGCGATCGGCGTGCTCGCGCTCGCCGCGGGCGTGGCCGGCCTCGTCGTCGGCAGCATCGTCACGGGCAAGGGCGCGCCTCGCGGCATCACGGATCTGCTGAGCCGCAGCGAGACTACCCGCTGGCTCGCCGAAGCGTGGATCGAAGCGGCGCGCCCGCAGGCGCCAGCCGGCGTGACCGTCGCGCGCAAGGGCGATCCCGCGCCGGCCGTGGCGCTGCTCGACCGCGACGGCAAGTCGGCGACGCTCGCGCAGTGGCCCGACCGGCTCGTCGTGGTCAACTTCTGGGCGACCTGGTGCGGCCCCTGCCGCAAGGAAATGCCGGAACTCGACCGCTTCCAACGCAAGCACGCGGCGAACGGCGTGCAGGTCGTCGGCGTCGCGCTCGACGGCCTCGGCGACGTCGAGGCGTTCCTGCGCGACACGCCGGTCGAGTACCCGATCCTGCTGAGCCCGAACCTCGCGGCCAATCCATCGCTGCCGTTCGGCAACACCTACGGCGCGCTGCCCTACAGCGTGCTGCTCGGCCGCGACGGCCGCATCCTCGACACGCGACTCGGCGAAGTCAGCGAAGCCGTGCTCGAGGGCTGGATCGCGCCGCACCGCTGAGATCTGCGGGCCGACCGCGCGGCGTCCGCACGCGCCCGGCGGTTGCGACCCGCGACCGTGTGGCGGAACATGCCGGCCCCGCCCATCCGAGCCTGCCCGCGCGTGAGCAATCTGCCGCCCTGCCCCGAATGCCATTCCGTCTACACCTATGAAGACGGCGGCCACTTCGTCTGCCCCGAATGCGCTCACGAGTGGAATCCCGCGACCGCCGCGGCCGAGAGCGACGGCACCCGCGTGATCCGCGACGCCTACGGCACGCCGCTCGCCGACGGCGATACGATCACCGTGATCAAGGATCTGAAGGTGCGCGGTTCGTCGTCGGTCGTGAAAGTCGGCACGAAGGTCAAGGGCATACGCCTGACCGACGGCGATCACGACATCGACTGCAAGATCGACGGCTTCGGCGCGATGCAGCTGAAATCGGCCTACGTCAAGAAAGCCTGAGGCTCGAGCCCCGGCGTGTCGCGAAAAATAAAACATCGGCGAACATCGCCGAACTGGACAAGATTGGCAGCCAAGCGCAGACTTGCGC
>NZ_DATIGT010000215.1:0-9181 GCF_035481375.1 Tahibacter sp. | reverse complement strand
GCGTCGAGCTGCGCGCGCGCGAAGACGGCGGCGAGAAGCTGCTGGTGTTCTCCGGCGACCTGGGCCCCAAGGGCACGCCGATCCTGCGCGACCCGGCGACGATCGACAGCGCCGACGTCGTGCTCATGGAGTCGACCTACGGCAACCGTCTGCATCGCGCGCGCAGCGACACCGTGGCCGAACTCGGCGAGATCTTCACGGCGGCGCGGCACAGCGGCGGCAACGTCGTGATTCCGGCCTTCGCGGTCGGCCGCAGCCAGGAACTGCTGTACTGGCTCGCGCAGCACTACGACGACTGGGGCATCGGCGAATTCCGCATCTTTCTCGACAGCCCGATGGCCGGCAAGGTGCTCGGCGTCTACGAGCGCCACGAGGACCTCTTCGACGACGACGCGCGTGCGCTCTGGGCGAGCCGCCCGAACCCGCTGCGCCTGCCGAACCTGCAGGTCACCGTCGGCGTCGCCGAATCGCAGGCGATCAACGCGCACCGCGGCGGCGCGATCATCATCGCGGGCTCGGGCATGTGCAACGGCGGCCGCATCCGTCATCACCTGCGCCAGAATCTCGGGCGCCACAACGCGCACATCCTGTTCGTCGGCTACCAGGCCGAAGGAACACTGGGCCGGCTGCTCGTCGACGGCGTGAAAAAAGTGAAATTGTTCGGCGACTGGATAGCGGTAAACGCGCATCGCCACACCGTCGGCGGACTGTCCGCGCACGCCGACCAGGCCGGCCTGCTGGACTGGTACGGCACGATCCGCGGCCACGCGCCGGTCTACCTCGTCCACGGCGAAGACGCCGCGCGCGAAGCACTGGCCGACAAGCTGCGCGACCGCTTCCGCGCACGCGTGGAGCTGAGCAGGCCGGGGATGGTCGTGACGGTGTGACGTGACGGGAATAAGGAATCGTTGAAGCGGAGCCTCGGCATGCCCTTTCAAGGGGAGGGTTGGGCGGCGATGGGTGTCCGTTCCGCAGACGCCATCCACGCGAGTGCGCTTCTGACGATTCCCGATTCCCAGCTGCGCTCATGGCGCAACGCCATATGCGCTGCGGCGGCGGCCTCGCCGCGCTACGCTTGCGGCCGACCGTCATTTCCTGCACGCAATGTCCCGACTGCTCGTCTTCCAGCACGTGGCGGCCGAGCCGCTCGGCACGCTGGATCGCCTGATCCGCCGCCGCGGCCACCGCATCAAGTTCGTCAATTTCGAGCGTCATCCCGACGCCGAGCCCTGTGTCGACCGCTACCGCGGTCTCGTCGTGCTCGGCGGTCCGATGAATGTCGAAGACCGAGCGCACCGCGCGCATCTGCTGACCGAGATGCGTGCGATCGAGGCGGCGCTGCGGCAGGACAAGCCCGTGCTCGGCATCTGCCTCGGTGCGCAACTGCTCGCCCACGTGCTCGGTGCGCCGATACGCCGCCAGCGCGAGGCCGAGATCGGCTGGTACGACGTGGCGACGACGCCGGCCGGCCGCGCCGACCGCGTGCTCGGCACGCTCGGCGACGGCGCGCCGTTGTTCCAGTGGCACAGCTACGCCTTCGACGTTCCGGCGCAGGCCGAACACCTCGCGCACAGCGAGACCTGCGCGGGCCAGGCGTTCCGCTACGGCGGCAATGCCTATGGTTTCCAGTTCCATCTCGAGGCGAACCAGGCGCTGATCGAGCGCTGGCTGTCGACGCCGGCCTATCGCGAGGAACTGTGCGCGGCCGGCGTCGCCGACGACGCCGACGCGATCCGTGCAGCGACCTTGCGCGAGGTCGCTGCGATGGAGCAGCGCGCGGAGCTCGTGTTCGGTGAATTCCTCGATCTCGTCGGGCGGCCGTTGCGGCGGATCACGTTGGGATCTCGCTGAGGGGAGCCAGGTCGCGCCGGTATGCGGTGCGGCGTGCCCTAAAGGCCGGCGCAACGCGCGCCAAAGAGGCTGGCGCAATGCGCGCCGAAAGGCTGGCGCAATGCGCTTCGCTTATTGCGCCCACGGGTCTTGGTTCCGGTATACATTCGGGCTTTCCTGGGGAGGAGGAGTCGCATGGCCCGTACACCGCTCGCGCGCCTGTTCGCGCGCAGTTTCGCGATTGCCCGCGCGGCAACGGCGCAGGGCATGCCGCTGGCCGAAGCGCTCGAACGCGCCGACGCGCAGCGCGCGGCGAGGCGCCGGTTCCTGCAGCAGAGTGCGGCGGCAGCGGGTGCGCTCGCGGTCGCGTCCTGCGCGCGTGTCGCGCCGCGGCCGCAGGACGGCGACGACGTCGTCGTGGTCGGTGCCGGCATCGCGGGACTCGCCGCGGCCTGGCGGCTGCGCGAGGCCGGCGTGAGTGTCAGCGTGATCGAGGCGCAGAACCGCTGCGGCGGCCGCATGCTGAGCCTGCGCGACCATTTCGCCGACGGCCAGGTCTGCGAACTCGGCGGCGAGCTGGTCGACACGGGGCACGTGCGCATGCATGCGCTCGCCGCCGAACTGGGCCTGGCGTTCGACGATCTGACCGGCGCGGAGACGCCAGGTCTCGCCGACGGCTGGTATTTCGACGGCGCGCTGCGCAGCGAGCATGACGTGCTGCAGGCGTTCGCGCCCGTCGCCGCGCTGATCGCGCGCGACCAGGCCGTGATCGGCGACGGCGACATCGACGGCAGCAGTTCCGCCGCCGTGCGCGAACTCGACCGCGCGAGCCTCGCGCAGTGGTTCGACCGCAACGGCGTCGGCGGCTGGCTGCGGCGCCTGCTCGACGTGGCCTACACGACCGAGATGGGGCTGGAGTGCGACCAGCAGTCGGCGCTGAACCTGTTGACCTTCATCGATGCATCGACCGAAAAATTCCGCCTGTTCGGCGACAGCGACGAACGTTTTCACGTGCGCGGCGGCAACGACCTCGTCACGACGCGGCTGGCCGGAAAACTCGGCGACGCGATCGAGACCGGCACGGTGCTCGAGGCGCTGTCGCGCGGTGCCGACGGACGCTACGTACTGTCGCTGCGCCGCGGCAGCGCGAGCATTCAGCGCCGCGCGGCGCAGGTCGTGCTTGCGATGCCGTTCACGACGCTGCGTCAGGTACGCATCGGTGTCGATCTGCCCGCGGCCAAGCGCGACGCGATCGCGCGGCTGCGCTATGGCACGAACGCGAAGCTCATGATCGGCGTCGAGCGCCGTGTCTGGCGCGAGCGCTATGGCTCCAACGGCAGTCTGATGTGCGATCTCGGCGTGCAGACGACCTGGGAGACGAGCCGGCAGCAGGCCGGCGCCGCGGGCATCCTCACGAACTTCACCGGCGGGCGCCACGGCCTCGACATCGGCGAAGGCACGCCGAAGCATCAGGCCGACCTCGCGTCCGTGCAGCTCGACCGCGTGTTCCCGGGCTTCGCCGCCGCGCGCGGCGCCGCACGCGAGGCGCGCTTCCATTGGCCCAGCCATCCATGGACCCAGGGCAGCTACGCGTGCTTCACGCCGGGCGACTGGACCGGCCTGCGCGAGCACATTGCCGGCAATGTGGACAATGTATTTTTTGCCGGCGAACACTGTTCGCCCGACAACCAGGGCTTCATGGAAGGCGGCCTCGAATCCGGCGAGAACGTCGCCGCGCAGATCCTCGCCCAACGCGGCAAGGCGCTGGCGCCGCTGCGGCGCAGGTTGGTGGCGTAGGTCGGGCTTCGCCTGCGGCTCAACCCGACCTACGGGTCGCCAGCTCCGCGTCGAGCTCCGCGAGCCGCTGCGGCGTGCCGACGTCGGTCCACGCGCCGCGATGGTGAATCGCGCCGACGCGGTCGTGCGCGATCGCGTCGCGCAGCAGCGGCGCGAGCTTGAAGCGCGGCGGTGTTTCGCCGGCGCCGGGCGTGTCGCCGACGATGTCGCGCCAGCGGTCGAGCAGCGCGGGGCGATACACACCGATGCCCGCAAACGTGAGCCGCGGCGCGCCGTCCGTGACGAGGCGTCCGCCGGCCAGGCAGAAGTCGCCGCGCGGATGATGCTCGGGATTGTCGACGAGCACGAGGGTCGCGAGATCCTCGTCGCGCAGGCGCAGCTGCGCGAGATCGACATCGCAATGCACGTCGCCGTTGATCGCGAGAAACGGCGCCTCGCCGAGCAGCGCGCGCGCCTGCAGCATGCCGCCGCCGGTTTCGAGCGGCTCGGCGCCTTCCTCGCTGTAGCGGATCGACAGTCCCCAGCGCGCGCCGTCGCCGAGTGCGGCGGGGAACGCGTGCGCGAGCCATGCGGTGTTGATGACGACCTCGCGCACGCCCAGATCCGCGAGCCGTTCGAGATGGCGCTCGATGAGCCGCCTGCCGCCGGCTGCGAGCAGCGGCTTGGGAGTCACGTCGGTCAGCGGCCGCATGCGTTCGCCTTTGCCGGCGGCGAAGATCAGCGCCTTCACGCCGCCGCGTCCGCGCGCCGGCGGCGCAGGTCGACGCCGGCGGTCGCGCGCGCGAGCAGTGCGTCGAACCCGGCGAGTTCCGGATACTTGGCGCAGACCTCGCGCACGTAGTCGAGCACGAGCGGCAGGTCGGCGAGGTAGTGCGGCTTGCCGTCGCGATAGCAGAGCCGGCAGAACAGGCCGAGCACCTTGATGTGCCGCTGCAGCCCGGTGAAATCGAACCAGCGGCGGAACTGTTCCGCGCTGGCGGCGGTGCGGCCTGCGGCGACGAGACGCTGCCGGTAGGCCTCGACCCAGGCATCGACGCGCGCGGCCGGCCAGCGGATGTAGCAGTCGCGCAGCAGCGAGGCGAGGTCGTAGGTCAGCGGACCGTGCAGCGCGCCCTGGAAATCGATGATGCCCGGCAGCGGCGGCGCGATCATGAGGTTGCGACTGTGGAAGTCGCGATGCACGAAGCAGTAGGGCTGCGCCTGCACGATCGAAAGAATCTGCCGGAACGCGAGCTCGATCACGTCCCAGTCGCCGCAGTCCGGCGTGTAGTCCAGGTGCCGCTGCAGCAGCCATTCCGGCAGATAGTCGAGTTCCATCTGCAGGCGCGCCTCGTCATAGCGTTCGAGCACGCGGCCGTCGAGCCGCGTCTGCAGCACGAACAGCGCGTCGAACGCGGCGGTGTACAGCGCATCGGCGCTGCGCTCGTCGAGTTCGGGCAGATAGGTGCGCGTGCCGAAATCCTCGATCAGCAGCAGGCCCTGGGCGACATTTGCCGCATAGACCGAAGGCACGTGCAGGCCCGCCGCGGCGAGCTGCGCACCGATCGCGAGCCACGGCTCGACCGGCTCCTTGTCCGGCGGCGAGTCCATGACGACGGCACTGCGTCCGTGCTGCTGCACGCGCCAGTAGCTGCGGAAGCTCGCGTCGGCGGAAGCGGGAGCGAGAGTGGACGGATCGGCACCGCAGGCGGCGACGAAGGCGTGCAGCGCGGCGCTGCGTTGGGAATCGGAAGACGTCATGCGGGATGGACGGAATCGGTTCGGGGAATCATCGCGCCGGACCCGCCGCGACGGGCTGCGCCTCGCCGATGAACAGGTCGATCGCGATGCGGTCGTTGCGCGCGTAGACGAGCCAGCGCCCGTCCGGACTGAAGTCGAGCGCCGGCGCGAAGGTGTTCGGCGCATCGGCAAGCACGGTGTCGATCGTGCCGTGCGCGAGGTCGTAGCGTTGCACGAGGCGCGCGCCGCTGTTGTCGCGCGCGACGAACGCAAGCTTTCCGCCGTGCAGCGCGGCATAGGTGTTGTCGGGCAGCAGGCCGGTCTGCGGTTGCGGCGTGTCGAGCACGACGCGGCAGCCGGTCGCGTCGAGTGCGCAGATGCGGAGGCCCGGTTCGGCGGCGATGTCGAGCACGAGATGGCGGTCGTCGCTCGTGAAATGTTCGACATTCGCATCGAGCAGCAGCGCCGCGCCGCGCCCGTCGGCCGCGGCGCGCCAGAGCTGCTCGCGCTCGCCGACGCGGCGGACGAAAAAGATCCAGCGTCCGTCGTGGCTGTACTGCGCATAGCGCGCGTCGTCGCCGAGCCCGGCGACGGCGACGGCCTGCCGCGCGGCGAGATCGTAGCGATAGATCGCGCTGTGCTCGCTGCTGCAGGCATAGGGCAGGCATTCGGTGCCGTCGCTGCGATTGAGGATCGCGGTCACGAGCAGGTGCTGGCCGTCGGGATGCCAGCCGGGCCTCACCCAGCGCTGGCGCGGATCGAGCGCGAGACGCTGCACGCCGCTGCCGTCGGGTTTCGCGAGATACAGCGCCTCGAGCCCGTCGCGGTTCGACCCGAACGCGAGCCAGCGGCCGTCGGGCGAATGCGCCGGCTGATTGTTGTACCGCTGCGACTGCGTGATCGGCACGGGCGGCGTCTGCGGATGCTGCAGATCGGCGCGCCAGAGGTTGGCCTGATAGTCGGCGATCTCGTAGAGCAGCGCGCCGTCGGCGGCGACATCGGGATAGCGCGCGCCGCGCGCGCCGAGGAATTCCAGCGCGCCGGTCGCCGCGTCGGTGCGATACAGCGCGCGATAGCCGAACAGATCGCCGGCGAGCACGAGCGCGGTATCGCCCGGCAGCCAGGCAGCGCCGTAGAGCAGGCCGTTCGCCTCCACGAGCATGCGCGCGCGCGCCGGAGCGGCGACCGGCAGCAGCCATAGCCGCTGCTGACTGTGCTGGCCGCGCGTGAAGGCGAGCTGGCTGCCGTCGGCGGAGAAGCGCGGATTCGCGTCGGTCAGCGCGGTGTCGTCGGGTGCCGTGAGCGTCTGCACTTCGCCGGTCGCGCGGTCGAGCAGCGCGAGGCCGGTGCGGCCCCGACCGCTGGCCTTGGCGAACACGATGCGGCGGCCGTCCGGCGAGGCGTCGATGCGGCTGGTCGCCGGCGTTGGCGCGCATTCGCCGATGCGGCGCGACGCGACGTCGATGAGTTTCTGTTCGCGCAGCTCGCAGGTATTCGCGGTATAGCGCACGAACACGACCGCGCTGTCGTCGTCGACGAACACCGGCGACATGTCCCAGGCGTCGCCGTCGCTGAGCGGCCGGCGCGACTGGCCGTCGCGCGAGGCAATCCAGATCTGCGCGCGATTCTGGTCGGCGCTCGACGTCGACCAGGCCAGCCAGCGGCCGTCGCGCGAAAAGCGGCCGCTCTGGTCAAAGCCCGGTTCGGTCGCCAGCGGCCGTGCGCGGTCGACGCGGCTGCGCAGCGCTGCGGCATCCTGCTGGGCGTCGGGCGGTTGCGGCAGGATCCAGGCGAGCAGCGCGACCAGCGCGACGACGACGGCGCCGACGACGAGCGTCGTGACCTGCGTGCGACGGCGCACCTGCGGGTCGGCCAGCGGCAGCCCGCTCGCGTCGAGTGCGGCGGTCCTGCGCGGTGCGGGTGCCGGCATCGGGACCGCGGCGGCGGCCGGCGGATCCGCGACCGGTTCGGGCACGGCGATCAGGCGGTAGCCGAGCTTGGGCACGGTCTCGATATAGCGCGGCGCGCGCGGGTCGTCGGCCAGCAGCTGGCGCAGTTCGGCGATCGCGCGCGACAGCGCCTCGTCGTTGACATAGCGCCCTTCCCAGACGTCGCCGAGCAGTTGCTCGCGGCGCAGCACCGTGCCGGGTTCGCGCGCCAGGCGCAGCAGCAGCTGCATCTGGCGCGGCTGCAGGCGCTGGCGGCCGGCATCGGCGATCAGCTCGTGGCTGCCCGCGTCGACGAGCCAGCCGCCGAGCCGGAAACGCGGCGGAACGGTCGGCTCGAGCGCGGGAGCAGTGCCGGTATTCATGCGCAAGTGATTGATCGCAAAGTGCCGGGGTTTTGCGCAGATCTCGCGAACGAGTCGCGCAGGACGGCACGGACGGCCGCGCCCGACGCTGGCCGCTCACGTCGCAGAAAGGAGAGTTCGCATGAATCGCAAGCGCAACGCGTGGGCACGATGTCTGGTCCTGTTTTCACTGTATTTCTCCCTGAGTGCCGTTCATGCGGCGTCCTGCGAGGACGTCCGCATCCTCGTCAGCGGCTACTACAGCAATGTCCATGTCTATGATGCCTGCACGGGCGCGTACCTGCGCAATCTCGACGACGCCGGCCGGATCCGAGGCGCGCAGGCGGTCAAGATCGGTCCCGACGGCAAGCTCTGGGTCGTCAGCGAGGAAGCCAGCACGCTGCTGCGCTACGACGCGACGACGCTGGCCTTCGTCGACACGTTCGCGCGCGTCGACCCGGGCTGGGGCATGACCGGCGTCGCCTTCAGCGGCAACAGCGCCTACGTGTCGAGCTATGCGACCGGCGCGCTGCGCAGGTTCGACATCGCGACCGGCGCCGCCGAGAACCAGCCGCTCGCAGGCGCGCTGCTGCGCGGCCCGGACAACGGCATGATGGATGCGCCCGACGGCAAGATCTACGTGCCGGGCTACGACAGCCACAACGTCGTGCGTTTCGATCCGCAGGCGCGCTCGTACGCCAGTTTCATCGGCGTGCGCGACAACGGCCTGCGCGCCGCGCGCGGACTGCTGCTCAATCCGGCCGGCGACAAGCTCTATGTCACCGGCGAGCGCTCCAATCAGGTGCTGCGCTATTCGTTTCCGGGCGGCGCCTTCGACAAGGCCATCAGCACGACGATCAACACGCCGACCGGCATGGCCTGGCATCCCGACGGCAGCCTGCTCGTCGCCGGCAACGGCACGACCGGGTCCGGCGTGATCAAGCTCGATCCGGAAACGGGGGCCGAGCGATCGCTGCTGATTGCGACCGGCTCCGGCGGCGTCTCGGGCATGACCTATGTCGCCGTGATTCCGAAGGGCACGACCGAGCCGCCGAATCCCGCGACGATCGGTTCGCAATACTGGCTGACCGCGCTCGGCCGGCTCGCCGGCACGCGCGTCGACCTGGAAGCCAACACCGCGCTCGGTGCGGCGTTCGGCGCCGCGTTCAACCCGGCGGCCGTGCAGAAACCGCGCTGGGGCACGATCCAGATCAATTTCCTGAGCTGCACCGAGGCCGAACTGACCTGGCAGTCGAGCGGCGAGAACAGCGCGCGCTTCGGCAGCGGCGGCTATCGCATCGAACGCATGCTGATCACGCCGGCGGTGACCGACTGCCAGCGCACCGGCATCGCCGGCGCACCGAACACGAACTGGATTCAGGGTGCCTGGTACGGCGGCCCGATGCGCGACGGCGAGGGCTTCATGCTCGACACCGACGGCAGCGGCCTCGTGTTCCTGACCTGGTTCACTTATCGCCCGGCGCAGTAGGCGACCCCGCGACGTGGATCCGGACGGTGGTCCGGATCCTTGCGCCCGCCTGCGGC
>NZ_DATIGT010000214.1:0-17506 GCF_035481375.1 Tahibacter sp. | reverse complement strand
TCGACCGCTGCAGCCATGTCGGTGCGCTCCTCGGGCGGCCGGCAGCGGACACGGCGGCGCGGGCGCTGCGCTGGATACAGGCCGAAACAATCCATACGGGCACGTCACAAGTTCCCCCGGGAACTGAATGAACGCTGCGTAACTGTAGGAATTAACTAGGAATTCATCCGCTCGCCCCTAACTTGGGCCGCAACCGGGCAACGACTGCCCGGAGTAGGAGGCGATATGAAGAACACCGTATTCATCACCATGGCCCTGGCGGCTGGCGTGGCGCTTTCCACTCCGGCACTTGCCTATCAGCGGGATTACGGCCGCTACGAAGTGCGCTATGACTGGGCGACCGTGATCGATGTCGATCCGATCGTCGAACGGACGCGTCGTCCGGTCAGCCGCGAAGTCTGTTACGACCAGCCGGTCGACCGTTACGAGCCGGGCTACACCGCACGCCGCGACCACACCGGCGCGACCGTGCTCGGTGCCGTGATCGGCGGCGCGCTCGGCAACCAGGTCGGCAAGGGCGACGGCCGCAAGGCGGCGACCATTGCCGGCGCGGTGATCGGCGGCGCGGTCGGCAACAACACGTCCAAGCGCGGCGGCACGTACTACCAGACCAGCGGCGGCTACGTGCGCGACTATGAGACGCGCTGCCGCGAGGAAACCACGTACCGCGGCAATGACGACATCGTCGGCTACGAGGTGACCTACCGCTATCGTGGAGATACCTATCACACCACGATGGACCATCACCCGGGCAACCGCCTGCGCGTCCGGGTCGACCGCGGCGTCACGCCCGCGGAGTAATCGGGCAAGAGGCGCTCCTTGAAACACGCGCCGACTCCCTGACGTAAGAGCGCAGACACACCGGCACCGGGATGGTGCCGGATCGGGACGAACGGGCACCTACGGGTGCCCGTTTTTTATTGGGCGGGTACCAGCAGCCAGTGCGGAGCGGCCGACCAGCCGAGGAACTGCCGGCCGCCCTGGTCATCGAGCGGACGCCCGGCCGCGACGTTGCGCAGGCCAATCACCGCCGGTTCGAAGCGCCTGCGGAACGCGGCGGGCTGCGCATAGAAATGTGCCTGCATTTCCGCGAGGCTGACCGCACGCGCTTCGTCGTCGAGCAGCGACGCATAGAACACGAGCTGGCGCCATGCGCAGGCCGCCTTCTTGATCGTCACGAGCTGCGCATGATGGTCGCCGCATTTCATCTGCAGGCGTCCGCAGATCCAGGCGAAGCAGGTCGAGACCAGCAACGGCAACGGCGCGTCGAGCCGCCCGCGCAGCTCCGCACCGAAGAACAGCGTCGCGAGGTTGTGGGTCGTGACGATCTGCTGCTGCTCGATGATCATGCCGTTGACTGCCGGCGACCATCCGCCGGGTCTGACGCCAGCGCGCCGTGCGCACAGTGAGGCCAGCGCGTCGGTCTGCGATCGCCCGGGCGAGTAGTCGGTGCGCGAGGAAGCCGGCGCGAGGCGTGCGATCTCGTCGAGGTCGAGTCCGTAATAGCGTGCATACAGGCCGCCGCGCAGCGCGCCTGCCGCTTCGCGCGCGGCGCGGAAGAATTTCGGCGAAAAGCAGCCCATGAAGATGTCGGCCGCGAGTTCGTCGAGGAAGACGAGATCGAGCCCGCCGGCCTCGGCGAGCGCGCGGAATTCCTGCAGCAGCTTGTTGGGCGGAATCGCGAACGGGAACGAACCGATCGCGAGCGCCGCGGTCTCGTGCAGCACGGCGCGCGCCGCCGTTCTCGACGAGGCATCCGGATGCCGCTCCGGGGCGATCGCATCGATCCATGGCAGTTCGCCAAGCCGGACCTGATGCGCGAGATTGAGCAACAGCAGCGAGCGGCGCTTGCGGAACGCGCGGTAGGTCGCCGCATAGAGTTCGCGCAGGTCGCTGTCGGCAAACGCGGCCGCGCGCGCGGCTGCGGACATCTGCGGGATCATGCGCGCCATCGCGTCGCCCGAGGTGATCAGCCGATGGCCGACGAGTTCGCCGAGCGATCCGCTGCGGCAGCGGCGCAGGCGCCGCAGAACCGGCAGCGGAATCGCGCTGCCCGCGGCGATCGCGTGGAAGGCAGCCTCGTCGGCGGTGACGGCATGGGCGAGCGCGTCGGGGTCGGACAGCCCGCCGTCGCGACGATAGGGCAGCAG
The DNA here is from genome assembly GCF_035481375.1 of Tahibacter sp. GTDB lineage: Bacteria > Pseudomonadota > Gammaproteobacteria > Xanthomonadales > Rhodanobacteraceae > Tahibacter. The sequence goes on along the minus strand of NZ_DATIGT010000214.1, from coordinate 15,356 downwards.
TCGCGCGGCGACGACTTTTCCGAACCGGTGGTACGGCGGCACACCGAACTCCTGTCGCTGTCGCTCGCGCCGTTGCCGGTGCTCAGCGCCGGCCGGGTGCCCGTAGCGCTGCACGAAGTCGCCGATCAATTGCCGGAGGCGCGCGACTTCGCGTCCGCTCATCGATGGCGCGTCGCGCACACAGCGATCGAGCAGCCCGCGCAATTCGGCGATGCGCCCGCGCTTTCCGGGGCGCGGGCCGTTGCGGTTTGCGAGATCGTAGGCTTTCGCGTGCGCCGCGGCGCGTTCGTGCCAGCCGTCGGGATAGCGCTGGCAGGGCCAGTCGTCGGCACAGGTTTCGAGCAGCAGTGCGATCGCCGTGTCGTACCACGGCAGCCATCGTTCGACCGCATAGCGCTGCGTGGCGACGGCGTGGGGTTCGTCGAGATTCGAAAGCACGTCGGCGACGTCGCCGACACTGGCGACGCGGAGCTGGATCACGTCGTAGCCGCCGGTCACGGCGGCAGCACCCGGTCCCGGAAAGAAGCGCAGTCGTGCGAGAAACGGCGCAATGGTCTGGACGAGCGCGCGGGCGCGGCCGGTGTGTCCGCGGTCCAGCAGCCAGGCCACGGTCAGCAGCGCGGCCTCTTCGGGAACCTCGATCGCGAAATCGCGCCGGACCAGCCGCTGCCGCAGTTCGGCGATGCCGGCGTCGGACAGGAAATAGCGGTTGAGGTCGAGCCGTTCGCGTCCGGCGCGCACGCCGGGAATCGATGCGGCGAGCTGCCGTTCGTATGCCGTCAGTTCTCCGCCGGCGAGCAGCCGGCCGGTGGCGAAACCGCCTGTGGCGACCTCGAGCGTGACCCAGGCCGGAAGGTCGCCGAACGGCGTGCGCGAGCCGTAGCGTGCGGTTCCGCGGAAGGCATGCCCGAGGACGCGCAGCCAGCGCCGGATACGCGCCGAAGCGCGAATCCGTACGTCGCGGTTGCCGTGAGTGCGCCGCGTCGTCAGCGCCTTCGCGAGCTGAAACACGGCGTAGTCCGTGCCGATGCCGAATCCGGCGTCGTCGTGTTCATGCTGCATCGCGCAGTCCTGCCCCCGGCTCGTCAGTCGCCGATCATGCGCGCACGAGCCCGGTCGCGTAAGCCTGTACGCCGCCGACGCGACGGCATGAATGGCATCGATACGCCGAACTCGGCGGCGCCGCGGCTAACCGATTTCTAATGTCCGTGCCCGCTAGACTGCGCGCCTCTTTCCTCGTCCTGTCGCATGAGCGCCGAAGCGCAGCCCGCCATCCGGCCTGAACGGCCACGCCCGCCGAGTGTCGATCCCGCGCAGATTGCCGCGCGGGTATTGCCGCTGCGGCGCGCGCTGCTGCACGAGCTGCGCTGGCGGCCGCCGGATGTCAACCGGCGCCGCGTGGCGATCGCGATCGTCGTCGTGCTGCTCGCTCATCTTTTGATCGTGCTGCTCGTGCGCGACGGCATGCGCATGAAGCCGTTCGCGGACGACCGCCGCGACGTGCTGCGCGTTTCGCTGATCGAACGGCCGCCGCCGCCGTTGCCCGAGGCGTCGACGGTGCGCGAACTGCCGCCGATGTCGGTCACGGCGCCGCCGACCGGAACGGCACGCAACGCGCCGGCGCCGACGCGCCGCGAGCAGGCCGTCCGCCCGGTCGAAGCGCCCGCGCCGTCGGCCGGCGAGTCCGAAGGCGTCGTCGCGACGCCGGCGGCACCCAGCCTCTACAACGCCGACGGCAGCCTGCGCGTCTCGCCCGTCGCACCGGTTACCGAGCCGCTGCATCCTTTGGAGCGCGACAAGCTCGCGGCCGAGGAGATGCTGCAGCGCGGCCACAACATCGTGCGCTGCAAGCGAACGCGCTTCGCGCGCGCCTACACGCCGGACGAAAGCCTCGGCGAACGCGCCGCGCGCAAGTACGGCGCCTATGTCGGGCTGTACAACCCGGCCGTCGCGCAGCAGGCCGCCAAGCGCGCGGCCGACGCGCGCGAGAACTGCGACTGGGAAGAATGAGTTCGCGCCCGTGCGGCGCTCAGCACTCGATGACGTTGACCGCGAGACCGCCGCGGCTCGTTTCCTTGTACTTGTCCTGCATGTCCTTGCCGGTGTCGCGCATGGTCTTGATGACCTTGTCGAGCGACACGCGGTGCTTGCCGTCGCCGCGCAGCGCCATGCGCGAGGCATTGATCGCCTTGACCGCGCCCATCGCGTTGCGCTCGATGCACGGAATCTGCACGAGGCCGCCGATCGGATCGCAGGTCAGGCCGAGGTTGTGTTCCATGCCGATCTCGGCCGCGTTCTCGACCTGATAGATCGTGCCGCCGAGCGCGGCGGTGAGTCCGCCCGCAGCCATCGAGCACGCCACGCCGACCTCGCCCTGGCAGCCGACCTCGGCGCCCGAGATCGACGCGTTTTCCTTGTAGAGGATGCCGATCGCGCCGGCGGTCAGCAGAAAATCGACGATGCGGTCTTCGTTCGCGGCGGGGCAGAAGCGGTCGAAATAGTGCAGCACGGCCGGAATGATGCCGGCGGCGCCGTTGGTCGGGGCCGTCACGACGCGTCCGCCGGCCGCGTTTTCCTCGTTGACGGCGAGCGCGTAGAGATTGACCCAGTCGAGGATGGTCAGCGGATCCTTGAGCGCGGCTTCGGGGCGCGCGAGCAATTCGGCCTGCATGTTGTGCGCGCGGCGCGAGACCTTGAGTCCGCCGGGCAGCACGCCGGCTTCGCGTGTGCCGCGCATGACGCATGCCTGCATCGCTTTCCAGATCGTGAGCAGCCCGCCACGGATCTCGGTCTCGCTGCGCCAGGCCAGTTCGTTCGCGAGCATGACCTCGGCGATGCTTTTGCCGGCCTCGCTGCAGCGCGCGAGCAGTTCGTCGCCGCTGTGGAACGGATACGGCAGCGGCGTCGTGTCGGGCACGATGCGGTCTTCGGCGGCTTCGTCGTGATTGACGACGAACCCGCCGCCGACCGAGTAGTAGTCGCGCGTCGCGAGCACTTCGTCGTTCGCGCCGTAGGCCGTGAAGCGCATGCCGTTGGAGTGATACGGCAGCTTCTGGCGCTTGTTGAAAATCAGGTCGCGCTTTTCGTCGAAGTCGACTTCGTGTCGGCCGAGCAGGCGGATGCGCCTGTCGTTGCGGATGCGCGCGAGCGTGCCTTCGATGATGTCCGGATCGATGCGGTCCGGCCATTCGCCCTCGAAACCGCAGAGCACGGCCTTGTCGGTGCCGTGGCCGCGGCCGGTGTGCGCGAGCGAGCCGAACAGTTCGCCGCGAATCCGCACGACCCGGTCGAGCAGGCCGCGTTCCTCGATCCAGTGGCTGACGAAGCGCGCCGCCGCGCGCATCGGCCCGACCGTGTGCGAGGAAGACGGCCCGATGCCGATCTTGAAGATGTCGAACACGCTGACGGCCATGAAACGGATTCCGGCGGGCTGGGTTGTTTATTCTATCCGGCCCCGGCGGCCCGGACCTCATGACGATGCGACTTGTGCTTTTCCAACGCGACGACTGTCATTTGTGCGATCTCGCGCTGGACGTGCTGGCCGAGGCCCGCGTGCCGGATTTCTCCAGCGTCTTCGTCGATTTCGACAACACGCTCGAAGCGCTCTACGGCGAGCGCGTGCCCGTGCTGCGCGACGACGACGGCCAGCGCGAACTGGACTGGCCGTTCGACGCGGCGACGGTGTCGGCCTGGCTCGCGCAGGCATGAGTTCCGGTCATGGGCGGGCGGTCCGGCGTCGATTCCGCGTGCGGCGATCAATCGGCGTCCGGAATGAACGCGGCGCCGCGGAACGTCCGCTGCGCATTGCCGCGATCGATGGTCCGATGCGCCTGATGCCGGTCGGTGCGCTGTCCGGCAGCGACGGCCCCGGCCTGTTCGGCCAGCCGCTGCCGGATCAATGCGAGCGCGAGCCGCTTGTTCGCGAGCTGGCTGCGCTCGCTCTGCACCTTCACGCTGATGCCGCTCGCAAGATGGGTGGCGCGCACGGCGCTCGCGGCGTTGTTGACGTGCTGGCCGCCGGGGCCTGACGCGCGCACGGCTTCGAAGCGCACGGCGCCGTCGTCGCTGGTTGCCGGCAGCTCGAACGCGCGTCCGCCGAAGAACCCGTTCCTGCGCCGGTGCGTCGGCCGATAGGGGCTCGCGCAGATCCGCGGCAGCGTTCCGCTCCAGCGCCGCGCGAGTGCCGCGGCAGCGTCGCCGTCGAGCGCCAGCACGAGCGAGCGCCAGCCATCGGACTCCGCCCGGGCTCGGCTTCGAGCGTTTGCGGTCCCACATCGGGTGCGAGTGCCTCGCGCTGCAGCAGCGCGAGCGCCTTGGCCACGGCCAGCGCGCACTCGGCCGGTGCCTGCGCGGCGGACAATTGCAGAAGTAGCATCGTACCTTCCTTGGAAGAGCCTTCAGCGCGCGGCGCCGCCGCGCAGCCGCGCGAGGATTTCCTCGCGCGCCTCGCGCAGGATCGAATCGCGGTCGAGCTGCGCGACGATGTCCTGCACGACGCGCTTCGGACCCGAATCGCCCCAGGACTTGCCGGCGACGAGATAGCGTTCGGCCGCGCGGCCGACGACCTGCGTCGCGTACCAGGCCAGCGCGCCCTGCGCGCCGGCAGTCAGCAGCGTCGACACGCCGGCGCTCGCGACCTTCAGTGCGGAAGCGACGAGGTGCACGCCCCAGATCGCGCCCATGAGCGCGGCGAGCTGGGCGCAGATCGTCAGGATCAGCTGGCCCGCCTCGCGCCGCGTCAGCGGCAGGCCGTATACCTTTCCCAGATGCATCACGAGCGCCGCGTCGAGCGCGGCCGCAGCGAGCAGGTCGGCGACCGGCACGGGATTCAGCGCGACGGCGACGCCTTTGGCGAGGCAGTAGTAGCGGATCACCGTGTCGGCGACGCCGCGGCGGACCTCGGCGATGCGCTGCGCGACCTGGTCGGACAGCCGACCCGCGAACAGGCCGGCGTTCAGCGCCGACAGCGTCTTGCCTTCGCGCGCGCAGATCGCGAGCAGGCGTTCGCGCAGGTCGTCGACCTCGGGCGGGCGGGCTTCGCGCCGCTCGCGTTCGCGGCCCTGCGCGTCGACCTCGACCACGCGCTGCGGCGCCGGACTCGCCGCGCAGGCGAGCACGTTGGCCGGCGGCACGATGCCCGCGGTGTGTTCGCGCAGGCGGACGAGCAGGCGTTCGCGCTCGGAATCGTCGTAGCGATCGGCCTTGTTGAGCACGAGCAGCAGCGGCCGCTCGGTTGCCGCGAGCGTCGCGAGCGCATCGCGCTCGACCTGGGTCATGTCGCCGTCGACGACGAACAGCACGAGGTCGCTGATCTCGGCGACCTCGAACGCGAGCCGCTCGCGCGCCTCGCCGTCGAGTTCGTTGATGCCCGGCGTGTCGATCAGATGCAGGCCCGAGCCGCCGGCTTCGGTCCAGCGCTGCTGTTCCGCGCGCGTCGTCGTGCCGTGGAGCACGCCGGTCCCGAACGCGTCCAGCCCGAGCAGCGCGTTGCCGAGCGCGGACTTGCCGACCGAAACGCGCCCGAACACGGCGACATGCAGTTCGCTGCGCGCGAGCTTGTCGAGCAGCGACTGGATGCGCGCGAACTCGTTGCCGAGTTCGCGCCGCACCGATTCGGGCACGGTCGGGTCGTCGAGCAGTTGGCGCAGCGCGTCGCTGGCCTGGTCGGCGGGCGAGGTCGACGCCGCTGGCGGCGCGTCGCTGCGCCACCAGCGGGCGACGGAATCGAACCAGCCGCCGAAGGGGTTGTTCATCGCCGCTGCGAGCGGCGGCGCGCGTGCGCCGCGGCGGTCACTTCAGGACGAGGTGCGAGGTCACCGCGACGTCCGCGGCGATCAGGCTCGTGTCGGCCCAGTCGCCCGTGCCGACGTCGAAGTCCAGGCGCTTGAGCGTGGTCTGCACGTCGAGCGTCGCCGCGTCGCCGGCCGGCTTGAAGTCGAGCGTGAGCTGCACGGGCTTGGACTTGTCGCGGATCGTCAGCGTGCCGTCGGCGACGAGCGCGCCGCCCGACTCCTTGACCGCCGTGCTGACGAAACGCGCCTTCGGAAACTTCGCGTAGTCGAAGAACGCCGCGCCCTTGAGCTCGCCGTCGTAGTCGGAATTGCCGGTCGTCGCGCTGGTCACGTCGATCTCGACGTCGAGCTTCGCGTTCGCGAGGTCGGCCTTGTCGAGCGCGATCTTCGCGGTGAAGCGCGCGAACTTGCCGCTGAACTTCTCGCCCTGGTAGGTGCCGGCAAAGCCGAGCGTGCTGGACGGATCGACGGTCCAGTCCTTGGCCTCCACACCGCCGGCAGCGGCGGCGAGCAGGGCGATCATTGCGAAGCGCTTCATGGGTTCGGATTCTCCTGGGACGTGACGGTGGCCGGCGGCGGTACGACCGGCGCCGCGGGCGGCACCGGCGCCGCCGTGGCGGGTTCGTCCGAGATGGGGGGCGTGCCGCGCCGGCGCAACAGCCCCAGCATGCGAACGAGTGTGTCGTCGCGATCGACGAAGTGATGCTTCAGCGCGCCGCCGACATGGGCCGCGAGCAGCAGGGCGAGCAGATAGAAGCCGTATTCGTGCACGGCGTGCGCGACGCCCTTGAGGGACGCATCGGCGCCCCCGGTCAGGCTCGGCAGGTTGAAAAGGCCGAACCACTGCAGCGGATAGCCCGAGGCCGAGTTGTACATCCAGCCCGACAGCGGCAGCACGAGCATGAGCACGTAGAGGAACAGATGCGTCGCACGCGCGGCCAGCGCCTGCCAGTGCGGCATCGGCACTTCGTCGGGCCGGCGGTCGGCCATGCGCCAGGCAACGCGCAGCACGAGCAGTGCGAGCACGGTCAGGCCTATCGACTTGTGCAGCGCGTATATCTTTATCTTCTGCGGCGAATTCGGCAGGTCGGCCATGTACAACCCGACGGCGCCCAGACAGATGATGAGCACGGCCATGAGCCAGTGCAGCGTGCGGGCGCCGGCGCCCCAGCGGTTTGCGTCACTCTTCCAGGCCATCGCTGTCGTCCTTCGTCGCGGATGTCGTTGCGGGCGGATCGGCAGCGTCGCGGTCGCGCACGAACGCGGCTTCGATGCGCAGTTCCACCGCGTCGCCGACCGCGCTCATTACTTTGTCGATGCCGTAGTCGCTGCGCCTGAGCGTCGCGGTCGCGGAAAACCCGGCCGTGCGCTTGAACGTGTACGGGTCGCTCGCGAGCTTGTTGAGCCGGAACTGCAGGTCGAGCGGATGCGTGCGGCCGTGCAGTTCGAGTTCGCCGCGGATCGTGCCGCGGCCGTCCTCGCCGCGCTCGACGCTGCGGCTGCGATAGCGCGCCTGCGGCCAGCGCTTCGCATCGAGAAAACGCCAGGACTTCACGGCCTCTTCCCATTTGGCGTCGCCGAGCAGCAGCGAGGCGACATCGACGCTGACGTCGAGCTGCGCGCTGCTCCAGTCGTCCGCGTCGAACTGCAGCCGGCCGTCGGAAATCTTGAACAGGCCGAGGCTGCGGTTGAAGCCCTGGTGATCGATGCTGAACATCACCTGCGTGTGCACGGGATCGGCGCGCCAGGCCCGCGGCTGCGCGAACGCCGGCGCGGCGGCGAGCGGAGGCAGGCAGAGGCACAGCAGCGGAAGCGGGCGCAGTCGCATGGCGGCTAGCTTCGCAGATTGTCACGGCGGGCAGAAGCGCGCGCGGCGGAAATGCAGTTGCGCCCGCGGCGCAACAATCCGGCGGATCTTTCAGCGCGCGTCGCGGTCGCCGGCCAGCCCGTCCAGCGCGAGTTTCGCGACGTGCGCGACGCGGCTGCGCGCCTGTTCCGACAGCAGTCGCTGCAAGGTCTGCTGCGCCTGCTCCTGATCGAAGCGATGCTGTTCGAGCAGCGTGCGGCCGACCGCATGCCCGAGGCTGTCGAAGATCAGGCCATAGGCGACCGCGTGCACGACGCCGCCGCTGAGCGTGCCGAGTCCCGGAAACGCCTTGAGCGCGTTGCCGGCGATCGCGAGCACGATCGAACTCGTCGTGCGCAGATTCAGCGCCGCGTCGCGCAGGAACGCGTCGAGATCGATCTGCTTGACCGGAATCTCATGCAGCGCGGCGAGTTCGCGCACGAGCGACGTCGCGAGCGCGCCCTGGATCAGCAGATCGGTGCCCGGCGCGACGGCCGCGAGCGCGCCGATGATCGCGCGCCGCGTATGCCGGTCGACGATGGCCTGCGATTCGCGTTCCCGCATCGCGCGTTCGGCCGTGCCGAGCTGCTCGCCGAGCCTGCCGATCACGGCGCCGGCGCGTGCCTGCTCGAGCGCGCCGGTATCGGCGTCGAGGCAGTCCCGCAGCGCCTCGCGCAGCGGATCGAGCTGCGGCGGCGCGTCGCGCACGACGCGTTCCTCGCGGCCGTCGGCGAGGCGGCGCACGAACGACTCGCGGCCGCCGGCCTGCACCGCGACGACGCGATCGACGATACCGGCATAGCGTTCGCGCAGCGTCGCGAGCAACTGCGTGCGCTGCGTGTCGTCGTACTGGTCGATCTTGTTCAGCGCGAGCAGCAGCGGCTTGCCGTAGCCGCGCAGCCAGCGCAGTTCCTGGTCCTGCGCGCGCGTGACGTCGCCGCCAGCGACATAGACGACGGCATGCGCGCGCAGCGCTTCGTCGCGCGCCAGCGCCTCGCGTTCGCGCGCCTGGACTTCCTGCATGCCGGGCACGTCGGCGAGCACGATGTCGAGAGCGTCGACGCGGCCGCGGTGATGGCTCACGAGCGTCGTCGTGCCGCCGAGCACGTCGACGTCGACCTGGGCCTCGGGCGCGAGCGCGCGGACGAGACTCGACTTGCCTGCGCTGATTTCGCCGAACACCGCGACGTAGCGCTCGCCGGCCGCGGCGCGGCGGTCGAGCTCCTGCAGTTCGGCTTCGAAGCGCGTGGTTTCCGCCTGTCGCGACTGCAGCTGGCGGATCCTCTGTTCGACCGTGTCGCGGCTCGGTGCTGCGACCGGACGTGCGGCGCGCGGACGCGGATGCAGCAGCCGCCAGACCGCCCAGGTGCTGAGTCCCGCGAACGCGGCGAGTGCGCCGATCAGCGCATAGCGCAGCAGCGCCGGCAGCCCGGCCAGTTCGCGCCAGAGTTCGAGCGCGCTGCGCGTCGCGCCGAGCAGCAGCCAGAGCAGGGCGATCGCGGCGAGCGCGAGGGCCAGGGCGAGCAGGGCGCGCAGCTGGCGCGTGTCCGGGGCGTTCATGCGCCGATAGTACGCAAGTCGCCGACGCCGCAGGTATCGCCGTACGACGCCGGCGCATCGATGACGCTTTGTGCATTTTGGGCCGCGCGCACGTGCTTCTGGCATCATCGGCGCGCGCCGGCCGGGGCGGCGCGGCCGAGCGCCCGCGCGCGGCAACCGTATCGCGATTCGCCGCGTGCGTCGCACGATGCCGCGGTCCGCTGGAGGTGAGCATGCTGCTGCGCTGGTCGCTGGCCGGGCTGTTGATGCTGTGCGCGGTCGCCGCGCGCGCCGCGCCGATGGCGGCAACCCCGATGTTCCGGCACTTCGGCGTCGCCGACGGCCTGCCGTCGTCGATCGTCTACAAGCTCGCCGAAGATCGCGACGGCTTCGTCTGGATCGGCACGCACGACGGTCTTGCGCGCTACGACGGCGTCAGCTTCCGTGTCTGGCGCACGATTCCCGGTGACGCCGCGTCGATCGCCGGCAACGAGGTCTCGGCGTTGTTCGTCGATCGCGGCAACCGCGTCTGGGCCGGCGGCGAAGGCAGCGGGCTCAACGTGCTCGACGAAACGCGCACGCGTTTTCGCCGCTATCGCCACGACCCGGCCGATCCGGCGAGCCTCGCCGCCGATGACGTCTGGGCCGTGAGTCAGGACGCCGGCGGAGCGATCTGGGTCGGCACCTATTCGGGAGGACTCGACCGGCTGCGCGACGACGGCTCCGGCTTCGATCATCACCGCGCCGCCGACGGCACCGGGCTGCCGTCGGACATCGTGCTGAGCCTGTTCGGCGCGCAGGACGGCAGCCTCTGGATCGGCATGGACAAGGGGCTCGCGCGGCGTACGCGCGACGGCAAGGTCGAAACCGTCCGGCTGCGCGAGGGCGATCCGCCGCAGGTGCTCGCGCTCTGCACCGACGGCGATGCCGTGCTCGCCGCGACGTCGGCGGGCCTGTTCCGCATCGATGCCGCGCGCACGGTCGAGCGGCTCGACCCGAATGCGGCGCAGCGCATGCTGTATGCGAGCGTGCGCGACGCGCAGGGCGACCTCTGGCTCGCGACGCGGCTCGGCGCCGTGCGTCACGACGCGCAGCATTTCGAAACCGTCTACCGCGCCCAGCCGCGCGTGCCCGGCGGACTGCCGGGCGAGGCGATCTTCGATCTGCTCGCCGATCGGGAAGGCGGCGTCTGGTTTGCCGCGATCGACGGCGGCGTGGCCTATCTGCCGCCGACCTGGCGCCTGTTTTCACAATGGCGCGAACAGCCCGGCGACGTGCACAGCCTGTCGCCCGGACGCGTGCAGGGCATCGCGCACGGCCGCGACGGCGTCGCGTGGTCGGTGACGATGGCCGGCGCGGTCGATCGCATCGACCTGCGCAGCGGCGCCGTCGCGCGCTGGGGCGAACGCGTCGGCGGTATCGAACAGCGCCGGCGCGCGGTCATGCAGGACGCGCGCGGGCGGCTGTGGCTCGGTCAGCATCGCGGCTTGCGCATCGTCGATGCGGAGGCCGGTGGCGCGCGCGATCTCGCCGCCGATGCGGCGCGCGCGGACATGCTGCCCGCGGGGCCCATCGACCTGATGCTCGAGGACGGCGCCGCGGTCTGGATCAGCGCGCGCGGTGCGGGTCTCGCGCGCATCGACGCGGACACGCTGGCGGTGACGCGTCTCCTGCCCGACGCGAGCGGCCTGCGCGACGCCGACGTCGAACAGATGCGGCTCGCGCCCGATGGCGCGCTCTGGGTCGCGCACGTGCGCGGCATCGACCGGCGCGCGAAGGACGGCGAGCGTTTCGCCGCCGTCGACGGACTGCCCGACGCGCGCGTGCACGCCTTCGCGTTCGCGCGCGACGGCAGTGTCTGGCTGCATCGCTTCGGCGCGATCGAACACTACGTGCGGCGCGGCGAAGCCTTCGTGCGCGAGCGCGTGATCGACGCGGCCGCCGGCTGGCCTGCGCTCGACGCGGGCGCGATGGAACTCGACGCCGCGCAGCGGCTCTGGATCAGCACGCCGCGCGGCCTGTATCGCGTGGACACGCGCAGCGGCGCGGTGCGACGCTACGGCACGGCCGCGAGCCTCATCGATTCGGAGTTCATCGACCGCAGTCTCGTGCTGCGCGAGGACGGTGTCGCGCTCGCCGCAACCACCGACGGCCTCATCGCGTTCGATACGGCCGCCGCCGAGCCGCGGCTGCCGCCGGCGCCGCTGCTGCTGACCGGCGTGCAGGTGCGCCGCGGCACCGGCGCCCACGCATTCGATCCGGCGCAGCCGGCGCTGCTGGCCTGGAACGATCGCGATCTGCGCATCGAGGCGCGCGCGCTGTCGTATCTCGCCGACAACCGCTACGACTTTCTGCTGCAGGGCTTCGACAGCGACTGGAGCGCCGGCAGCGGCGGGGGACAGCGCGAACTCGCGCAGCTGCGTCCGGGTGACTATCGGCTGCACGTGCGTGCGCACACCGGTCTCGGCGACGTCGTTGAACTCGCCGCACCGCTGCAGCTCAGCGTGCAGGCGCCGCCGTGGGCGCGGCCCTGGGCCTACGCGCTGTATCTCGTGCTGCTCGGTGTTCTGTTTGCGATCGCGGCGCTGCTCTGGCGCCGGCGGATCGTACGTCAGCACGCGCTCGCGCTCGCGTCGCAGCGCCGCGAGCTGGCCGAGCAGGCCAGCCTCGCGAAATCCGAATTTCTCGCTCACATGGGCCATGAGATACGCACGCCGATGACGGGCCTGCTCGGCATGGCCGAACTGCTCGAACTCACGCCGCTGAATCCGCGCCAGCACAGCTACGTCAGCGGCATCCGCACGTCAGGCGAGCACATGCTGCGGCTGGTCAACGACGCGCTCGATCTCGCGCGCGTCGAAGCCGGCCGGCTGCAGCTCGTCGCCGCGTCGTTCGATCCGCAAGGCGTGCTGCGCGATGTTGCCGACGTCGGCCATGCCTTGGCCGCGCGCAAGGGCATCGGCTTCGTCGTACGGCTGCCGGTGCAGGCGCCGGTACCGGTCAGCGGCGACGCGCAGCGGCTGCGCCAGATCCTGTTGAACCTCGTCAACAATGCGATCAAGTTCACCGACGCCGGCGGCGTCACGCTCGAACTCGCGCGTGCCGACGCGGGCGACCAGTGCTTCCGCGTCAGCGACACCGGTCCGGGTATCGACGCGGCGATGCAGGCGCGCCTGTTCCAGCGCTACAGCCAGGACGAGACCGGGCGTCGTGCCGGCGGCAGCGGGCTCGGACTCGCGATCTCGCAGGAACTCGCCCAGCTCATGGGCGGCCGCATCGCTGTCGAAAGCGCGCCGGGCCGCGGCAGCGTGTTCACGCTGCAGCTGCATTTGCCGGCGGCCGAGGCGCCGATTCAGGCGACGCGCGACACGGCGCCGGCCACGGCGCAGGACATCGTGCTCGTCGAGGACGAAGCCAACGTCGCGCGCGTCGTCGGCGAACTGCTCGAATCGCTCGGGCACAGCGTCCGCCACGTGCCGCAGGCGCTCGCGGCGCTGGCCGAGGTCGCGGCGCGGCGACCGCGCTCGGTGCTGCTCGATCTCGATCTGCCCGACGTCAGCGGCCTGCAGCTCGCGCGGCTGCTGCGCGCGCAGGAGAGCGGCGCGGCCGAGCCGCTCAGACTCGTCGCTCTGACCGCGCGCAGCGACGCCGACGCCGAGCGCGACGCGTTCGCCGCGGGCGTCGACGCATTCCTGCGCAAGCCGGTGACGCGCGCCGTGCTCGCCGCGCAGTTCGGCGATGCGAGTCCCGCGCGATGAGGTTCCGATCGGCCCGGCGTGTGATCGTGTCGGCCCGGCGCGCGGCGATGAACGCCGCGCGCGATCCGGGCATCCTCACGCATCGCTGCCGCCCTTCCTTCGTTCAGGACATTCCGACTCATGAAGCGACTCCTTCCACTCGTCCTCGCGTTCTGTGCACTGCCGGTGTTCGCGGGAGACGTCGAACTCGGCGAATCCGACCAGGCCGCGGTGCATGCCGCGGCGCTCGACTATGCGCAGGGCTGGTACGCAGGCGATCGCGAACGCATGGCGCGCTCGCTGCATGACGACCTCGCCAAGCGCGCTTACCTGCGCGACAAGAGCGGCAAGCGCCAGCTCGACCAGATGGACAAGACGCGGCTCCTCGCCGGCAACACGCCGGCCAATGCGCAGCGCTATGCGAAGGCGGCCAAGCGCGCCGACGTCGAAATCCTCGACGGCGTCGGCAACGCCGCGACGGTGAAACTGCGCATGGACGACTGGGTCGACTACCTGCACGTCGTGCGCGGCAGCGACGGCGAGTGGCGCATCATCAACGTGCTGTGGGAGCCGTTGCCGTGAGCACAACGCAGGGCGCAACAAGCGCAGCGCATCGCGCCATCTTTCCGGCCTGGAGGCGACTTTCTGGCGCCTCGCGGCATCTTTTTGCATTCCGCGCCAATCATGGAGGCAGTGTGCCGGCCTCTTCACCGGCGGCATTTTTCAACGCGTCGGCATCTCGTATTGCGCCGACAACCGGAGCGGTGGGGCTGGGACGGAACCGGCGCAACGCCCTTCAGTTATTGCGCCCTGCGAACTTATTTTTTTGACAACGCGTGCACGGCGTCGACGAGCGCACCGACGTGCTCGGGCTTCACGTCGGGCGTGATGCCGTGGCCGAGGTTGAACACGTGGCCCGGGCCGGGGCCGTGACTGGCGAGCACGCGGCCGACTTCGCGCCGGATCGCTTCGGGCGAGGCCTGCAGCGCCGCAGGATCGAGATTCCCCTGCAGCGCGATGTGGTTGCCGACGAGCGCCCGGGCGCTCGACAGGTCGATGGTCCAGTCGACGCCGAGTGCGTCGCAGCCGGTGGCGGCGAGACCCGGCAGATGGCCGTTTGCGCCCTTGGAGAACAGGATCAGCGGAACGTCCTTCGTCGCGGCGTCCGACTTCAGCGCCGCGGCGATCTGCGCGAGATAGCGCAGCGAGAATTCCTGGAACTGCGCCGGCGCGAGCATGCCGCCCCAGGTGTCGAACACCATCAGCGCCTGCGCGCCGGCGGCCGCCTGGGCCGCGAGATAGCTCGCGACCGAACGCGCGACCGTGTCGAGCAGGCGATGCATCAGGGCGGGTTCGTTCCAGAGCATGGCCTTGGGCAGCGCGAAGTTCGACGAGCCTTCGCCCTGCACCATGTAGCAGGCCAGCGTCCACGGACTGCCGGCGAAACCGATCAGCGGCAGGCGGCCGTCGAGTTCGCGCCGGATCGTGCGCACCGCATCCATGACGTAGCGCAATTCCTGCTCGGGATCGGGAACGCCGATGCGTTCGACGTCGGCGGCCGTGCGTACGGGCGAGCGGAACTTCGGCCCTTCGCCTTCGGCGAAATGCAGGCCGAGACCCATCGCATCGGGAATCGTCAGGATGTCGGAAAAGAGGATCGCGGCATCGAGCGCGAAGCGGCGCAGCGGCTGCAGCGTGACTTCGCAGGCGAGTTCGGGATTCGTGCACAGCGCCATGAAGCTGCCGGCCTGGGCGCGCGTCGCGCGGTATTCCGGCAGATAGCGCCCGGCCTGGCGCATCAGCCATACCGGCGTGCAGTCCACGGGTTCGCAGCGCAGCGCGCGCAGGAAGCGATCGTTGTTCATGGTTCGATCCAAAACAGAAAAGAGAGTGAAGCCACGGCGCGCGATGGTTGCGAAAGAACTCCGCGCTTGCGATTCAGGCCCTCCCCTTCACGGGGAGGGTGGGGCGATGGATGTCGATTCAGCGGACTGTCATCGTGGTCTGTGCTGCGGTCGAGCGCGGCGTTGCGCGCCGCAGCCCTGCCTCAGCGGCCGAGTTCCTGCTTGAGCGGACCGACACGACGCGGCCAGCCGATACGCGCCGCGCCGCTTGCGAGCGCTTCGTTACGCGCGGCGCGGGCGGCGTCGACCGAGTCGAAATCGCCGCGCACCGCGAGAAACCACGGTTCCCCGTCGCGCGTGAGCGGCAGCAGGTAGATCTCCCCCGTCATCTGGTGTGCCGCTTCCTGCTCGACTGCGATGCGGCTGCTGCCGCTCGCGAGTTCGATCACGTAGCGGCTGTCGCCGAGACGGCGGAATTCAGCGGCGCCGAGCAGCGTCGTTCCGGCCGGTATCGGCGGCGGGGGCGGGTCTGCGGCCGGATTGACGGCGCGCGGCGCGGGAAGTTCGGCGACGGGTTCGGGCACCGGCGGTTCGGGCG
>NZ_DATIGT010000213.1:0-6239 GCF_035481375.1 Tahibacter sp. | reverse complement strand
TCCAGCAGTACTTCGTCGACAACGCGGTGCGCAACTTCTACTCGGTGAGCATCAGCGGGTACCACATCGCCGAGGCCGGGGCGAACCCTATCAGCCAGCTCGCCTTCACGCTGAGCAACGGCTTCACGATCGTCGAGTACTACCTCGCGCGCGGCATGAAGATCGACGACTTCGCGCCGAACCTGTCGTTCTTCTTCAGCAACGGCATGGATCCGGAATACACCGTCATCGGCCGCGTCGCGCGGCGCATCTGGGCGCGCGCGATGCGCGAGCGCTACGGCGCGTCGGCGCGCAGCCAGATGATGAAGTACCACATCCAGACCTCGGGCCGTTCGCTGCACGCGCAGGAAATCCAGTTCAACGACATCCGCACGACCCTGCAGGCGCTGTACGCGCTGTTCGACAACTGCAACAGCCTGCACACGAACGCCTACGACGAGGCGATCACGACGCCGACCGAGGAAAGCGTGCGCCGCGCGGTCGCGATCCAGATGATCATCAACAAGGAACTCGGCCTCAATTTCAACGAGAACCCCTGGCAGGGCAGCTTCATCGTCGACCAGCTGACCGATCTCGTCGAGGAAGCCGTCTACCGGGAATTCGAGGCGATCAGCGAGCGCGGCGGCGTGCTCGGCGCGATGGACACGATGTACCAGCGCGGCAAGATCCAGGAAGAAAGCCTCTACTACGAACACAAGAAGCACGACGGCAGCCTGCCGCTGATCGGCGTCAACACCTTCCTGCCGAAAGACCACGGCGGCGACATCGTCACCGAGATCGAACTGATCCGCTCGACCGAAAGCGAGAAGGGCCAGCAGATCGACAACGTCGCGAGCTATCAGGCGGGCCGAAATGCGTATGCCGACGGCGGCCTCAAGCCGCTGCAGGCCGCCGCGCGCGAACGCCGCAACGTGTTCGAAAGCCTGATGGACGCGGTCAAGACGCACAGCCTCGGCCAGATCAGCCATGCGCTGTATGACGTCGGTGGCGAGTACCGGCGCAACATGTAAGGCCGAGCGGCGCACGCGATGAAACTCGCCGGAAGGCCTCATGGGCTTGAGACTGCAGGCACTACGGCAATCCGTTCCGCGCACACGACCGGGAAGACATCCGCGAGCTGTAGCGCGTCAATCGGCATAACGTTGATGAAGATGCGCAGGCCGGCTATTCGCGTTGTTCGCGAAAGACGACTGGGTGCGGCGGTTGCCGCAGGAGTTCGACATTGACGAGTGATCCGAAGGTCAATGCGCCGCTCGCCGCGGCAGGCGGCTTGCGGTCGGGCACGGCGTCGGCGGAATACCGCTTCGAACGCCTCTTCGCGTTGATGGAAGTCGTCGAGATGTTGTGCCCGACGTGGCCGCGACGCGAGCCGGACGTCGATCGCGGCGGCTTTCGCCTCTAGGGAACACGATGCACGAATCCATGTCAGGACGATCGCCCGTTCCACAGTCCGCGGCGTCTTCGCCGGAGCAGTCGTCGCTGTTCGGCTCCGCGCCGCCGGTGCCGACCGACCGGCTGTTTCTCGGCATCTACCCGGATGCCGCGACCGCGGCGCGCATCGACGCGCTCGCGGCGGACGTCTGCGCGCGCCACGGCGTTCGCGCGCCGCGGCACCGGCCGGACCGGCTGCACATCACGCTGTTCCACATCGGCGACTGGGCCGGCCTGTCGCAGTGCACCGTCGATACCGTCGTCGCCGCGGCCGGGAGAGTCCGCGCCGAAGCGTTCGCGATCCGGATGAACGAAGTCGCGAGCTTCTCCGGCAATCGCGAGCGTCTGCCGCTCGTGCTCAAGGCCAGTCACGGCAACGAGGCACTGCATCGCTTTCGCGAACAGCTCGGTGTCGAACTCACGCGCGCCGGCCTGGGCCGCTGCGTGTCGAAGACGTTCGAACCGCACGTCACGCTCGTGTACGCGCCGCAGCGGCTCGAACCCGAACCGGTCGAGCCCGTGCGCTGGATCGCGTCGGAATTCGTGCTGATCCACAGTCTGCTCGGCAAGACGCAGCACCTGCGGCTCGGCAGCTGGCCGCTGCGCGCCGGATGAGCCGGTTCCGGCCGGGCTGAGCGCGGCGAAGACGACATCGCGGTCTCGAACCGGATGAATAGAACCATTGATGGTGCGGACGTCGGACGATCCCGCGACCTGGACGCGAGCGAGGCCGCGTGGCGGCAGCCGGGCTTCCGCCGCGTTCGCGGGCTCTTCACGACGCCGGAGTGCAAGACGTTGGCGGCGCACTGCGCCCGAATCGACGATGCCGGCGCGCGCGATCCGCTCGAACGGAACCGGTGCCGCGCGCTGCCTGCCGAACTGCGTTTTCGTCTTGCCGCATCGCCCCTGTTGCCCGCGCACCACGTCGCCGTGCAATGCGGTTTTTTCCAGAAATCCACAACCAGGAACCGGCTCGTCGCCCTGCATCGGGATCTCGCCGTGCCCGTTGCCGGGCGCGCGGACGAATCGACGAATGCGCGTACTTCGCTGGTGCCGGCGTCGTGCACCCTGCCGATCGCGGGCCGCAGCCGATTGATCTTGAACTCGGCGCCGACGACGTCGGCATCCGCGGGGGCTCTGGTCAGCGCCGCGTAGCGCAGGCGCCGTCGGCGATGCTGGTGATGGCGCCGGCGTGTACGTAGCCGTGCTGCTGCGAGAGCCGGTCGGAAAACGGCAGTGCGATATGGACTTCGCCTTCGGATACGAAGGCGAGACGCGCGCCGAGTGTCGTCATCAGTCCCTGCATGCCGAAGCTCGCGGCGATGCGTGTCCGCCGTTCAGTGTTCATGTGTCCGAAGGTGCGGTCGGAAACGCGACGAGGGGCAGAGCCGAATCGGTCAGGCCGGCCCGAGGTCGCTGGTATTCGCATTGAGCACGCTCAGTACGTCGCCGAGCAATCCCCGATCGCAGGCCGCGACGAGACCGCCGCCGAACACGACCTGCTCGCGCCGTCCGTCCAGCGCCGAGCAGACGCCGCCGGCTTCCTCGATGCAGGGCACGAGCGCGGCAATGTCCCAGGGCTGCATGATCGTGTCGATCGCGGCGTGCAGGCTGCCGCGGCAGACCAGCGCGTGCTGCAGGCAGTCGCCGCAGACGCGGAATTTCTTCGCGCGCCGGATCAGCGCGCCGAGCGCATAGGCCCGGCCGTCGCGCCCGGGCTGGATATCGCTCGCGTGCACGCCCGATGCGGACACGACAGCTTCGGCGAGCCGTGCCGGCGCGCGCACGCGAACCCGCGTCGTCTCGCCGTTGCGGTCGCGGAACCAGCAGCCGAGGCCGCGCGCGGCGTAGACGGTTTCGCCGAGCACCGGAAAATGGATCACGCCGACCAGCGGTTCGTCGTGCTCGGCATAGGCGATCAGCGTGCCGAACAGCGGCAGGCCGAGCGCGAACGCGCTCGTGCCGTCGAGCGGATCGACGATCCACTGCCGCGCCGCGCCGCGCTCGCCGCCGAACTCCTCGCCGAGCACGGCGTGATCGGGATGACGCTGCGCGATCGCCGCGCGTATCGCCCGCTCGGCGGCGCGGTCGGCGAGCGTGACCTCGGTGCCGTCGGCCTTGAGGTCGGCGGCGCAGCGCTGGTAGTGCGGCAGGATTTCGTCCTGCGCGGCGGCGGCCAGCGTCAGGGCGAAGTCGAGCAGTTCGCGATGGCGTTCGAGGTTCATGCGGGGCTCCGGGGGCGACGAGGCCGCTAGCGTATCGGTCCTCGCGACGGCGTGCGTGCACGCCTCCGATCGCGCGACGCCTGCGCCGCCGCGCCGGTGCGGGAGCGGCTGCGTCCAGGAAATGCCTGCGTGTTGCGGAAATTGCGTGCGCGACGCCCGGACCGGCGGCGCCGTCGCGCGGCCGTCTTCGCGGCGTCGTACGCACCCACGTTGTCGCGGTGCGGCATGAACTGCAAAAATGCGCCGTCCGCACGAAAGGGTAGTAACGGTGATTCCAGGGAAACGGCGTCGCGCGAGGAAGGCATCCGGCACTTCGATGGCGAAGCCATGCCGGCGGCGACGGACCGGCAGGAGGGCGGGCGCATGAATCTGACGTCCGCCGAATCGCTGCGTTTCGACATACGCGGCCTGCGCATGACCAATACCGGCAGTGCGCTGCGCGAGTGGGTCACCGCCACCGGCGACACGGTCGGCGTGCATTTTCACGACGGCCCGCCGGAACTCGCTGCCGATCCCTCCGATGTTGCCGGCGTCCGGCGCTACTACCGCGAGCGCGCCGTGGCCGACGGCTCGGGCCTGATCGAAGCCGACACGCTGCGCATCGCCGGCTGCCAGGCGATCCGCATCGTCTGCAAGGTGCCGCAGCAGCCCAGCGGCATGAGCTATCTCGGCGCGCTCGTGCTGCCGTTCCGCGATTTCTGTTTCGTCGTCGACGTCCATTGCATCGAGCGCAGCACGGCCGGCGTGCGTGAATCGACGATCCTCAACCACGCGCTCGCGAGCGGCGAAGTCACGCTGTCCGAACACGGCGACATGCTCGGCTGGGCGCGCGACCCCTACGGCGACCCGCAGCGCGCGCCCGTGCTCTGGAACCTGTCCGACGCACGCACGCACGACGCGCGCTTTCCCGACCACGCGCTGTCGCGCACGCGCGCGTTGCTCGATCGCGTCGAGACGACGCTGCGCCTCGACGACCGCGTCCGCACCGCGCCCGGCTTCGTCTATCGCAGCGGCAAGAGGCCGTGGTGGAGGCCTTGGTAGGGCGGAAATCAGGAATGGGGAATCGTCAAAAGCGCGGCGCGGCAGCCGGCTGCTTCCGGCCTGCACCGTGCGACGGTGTCCCGCTTTTGGCTCCTGACGATTCCCGATTCCCTACCCTCGGTTCCCTGCTACCTCCGCGCATGCCGTGATCCGCAGGCTGTTCGGGAACGGCGGGTCGACGCGGCAGGGCGCGACGCGTTCGCCGAGCCGCGCGCCGAGCAGCAGCGCGTACTCGGCGAAATACGTGTCCATGACGCCTTCGACGCGTGCGCGTTCGAGGCGGCGCGCGGCCGTGTCGCGGTCGCCGTCGGCGAGCGCCTGCCAGGCGCGCAGCAGTTCGGCGTTGCCGGCGTAGTCGGATTGGCTGCCGAGTTTTCCGGCGATGTCCTCGGTCGTGCGCGGCGAGGCGATGCCGAATTGCAACGCCGCCATCTGCAGTGCCGCCTGTTCCCAGTCGTGTGTCGCGATGCCGAAGGCGTCGGCGAGATAGCGCGCCGCGAGTTCGCGCTCGCCGGCGCGCATCGCGACGACGGCGAGAAATCCCAGCGTGCGTGCGCGGCAGATCCGCTGCAGTTCGCCGCAGCGCGGCAGCAGGTGCGCGAAGCGTTCGCCGGTGTCGGCGCTGCCGCTGACGTAAGCGGACAGCGCGCCGAGTTCGGCCATCTTCGTCGCGTTGTCGTAGGCGCGCGCCGCATCGGCGAGCGCGACCGACCGGTCGGCGGCGGCGATCGCGTCGGCGTAGCGGCCGCGCGTGTAGGCCAGGCGTGCGCGGACATACGTTTCCAGCATCGGCGCGCCGCGCAGGCGGCCGGCGTCGAGTTCCGCCTCGACCGCGTCGGCATCGCCGAGGCTGGCACGGTCGCCGAGCACGTAGACGACGACGCCGGGGCCGAGTTCGTCGAGCGGCACGTTGCGGTAGGCCGTCAGCGCCTTGCCGAACGCACGGCGTGCGAGGTGGTGATGAGCCAGCGCGTGATGAAGGCGCCAGGCGTTCGGACGCAGGTCGAGCATGGCGTCCTGCAGCTGGCGCGCGCGGTCGCCGTTGTCGCGCAGATGGCGGGCGAGCTCGACGAGCAGCCGCGTGTAGGCGGGCGTCTCGTCGCGTACGCGCGATTTCGCGAGCGCGGCCCAGCGTTCGAGTTCGGGCGGATTGCCGTAGGACTGCATCGCGAGCAGGGCCGGCGCGACCGGCGAGCGCGTGTCGAGTTCGGCGACCTGCAGCAGCAGTTCGCGCGCGCGTCCCGTGTCGGCGGCGCGTTCGGCGGCGAAAGCCAGGCGCAGCAGTCCGGCGGTGTCGCCGCGGCCCGCGTCGAGGTCGCCGGCGCGCAGGTCGTATTCGGCGCCGATCGAGGGATCGTGCAGGCTCATCGCGAGTCCGAGCCCGAGGAGCATGACGATCAGTGCGCCGGCGAGCAGGCGAGGGCGGCGCCATCGCGGCCGCGCGCGTGACGGGACGCTCGCCGGCGCCGCGGCCATGCCCGCATCGACGGCCGGTGCGGCGGGCGCCGTGGCGGATGGCGCGGCCGCGTCGACCTGCAGCTC
>NZ_DATIGT010000212.1:0-7592 GCF_035481375.1 Tahibacter sp. | reverse complement strand
CCGCAAGCCGGCCGCGGACCGGCGATGCGCCGGCACCGGGCGCGAACGGCAGGCTCACCGAGAATACGCAGGCACAGAGGCAGTGGCCGGGCTGGCAGCAGGAACCGGAATCGGCGTGGCCGGCTTCGTCGGCGGCGTTGGCTGCTTCGTCGCCGTGGCACGGCGGCTGCGCGGCAGCGGCCTCGACCGCGGCGGCATCGGCATGCGCGGCCATCGCAACGGGCGCGAGAAACCCGTTCAGGCAGAGCACGAGCGCGAGCAGCAGTCGGACGGCGAGGCGCGGCACGAAGGATCCGGGACGGGGAGGCGGCGCATAGACTGCGGATCGCGCCGCGAAGTTTCAAGCGCGGCGCGCGGACGCCGACGGATGCGGCAGAATGCGCGGCCTCGCGTCATTGTGGAGACCGCCCGTGTTGCGAATGCCTGACGTGCTGCATCGCCCGCCCGCATGACGGCGCTGCTGCCGCTGCCCGGCGACGAGGTGCATATCTGGTATGCCTGGACCGCGCAGTGCGAGGGTGCCGGGTTGCGCGACGCTTACGCTGCGCTGCTGACGCCCGACGAACGTGCGCGCTGCGCGCGCTTCGCGTTCGACGCGCTCAAGGCCGAATACCTGCTGACGCGCGCGCTCTGCCGCACCGTGCTGTCGCGCTATGCGCCGGTGCGGCCGCAGGACTGGCGCTTCGAAAGCAATGCCTACGGCCGTCCCGAAATCGCCGCGCCGCTCGTGCGGCCGCTGCGCTTCAATCTGTCCAACGCGCGCAGCCTCGTGGCCTGCGCCGTGACGAGCGGCAGCGACGTCGGCATCGACGTCGAGGAAACCGCACGCTCGGCCGCGCCGCTCGACATCGCCGACCAATTCTTCTCGGCCGAGGAACTCGCCGCACTGCGCGCGTTGCCGGCGCACGAGCAGGGCGCGCGCTTCTTCGATCTGTGGACGCTCAAGGAGTCCTACATCAAGGCGCGCGGACTCGGCCTGCAGATTCCGCTCGACCGCTTCTCGCTGCGGTTCGGCGAGACGCTCGGCATTGCGATCGACGCGTCGCTGGCCGACGAAGCCGCCGACTGGCAGTTCTTCTCGACGCGCCTGAGCGGGGCGCACACGCTGTCGCTCGCGGTGCGGCGCGGCGCGAATCCGCCGTATCGCATCCGATTGCACGAAATCGTGCCGCGGCCGTAGGTTGGGTTGAGCCGCAGGCGAAGCCCACCATCGAGGTGACTCCGTTGCAAAGAGCCCGTGCCGGAGGAACTCGCTTGCCACGGCATCTCTGACGCAACACGGACTTTCTCCGCCAGACTGTAGCGCGCCGATTAGCTTGATCGGTCCTGCCAGGTGGTTTGATTCAGTACGAATACCGGCTTAGCTGCCATCCCCCGGCGCATCTTGAGGCAACTTCCGGCTCGTAGTTCGTCTGCACGGTTCGGATGGGAGCTCCCCATCAACGCCTCTCTGACGGCCACCAGCACATAGCCCGAAGAGAAATTGCACACAGCGCGCGCGCCGCCAGCCCCTGTCCGAGATAGCTCTGTCCCCCTGAGAACCTGAGCCGGTAGGGCACGGACTTCCGCGTAGGGGCCTACCGCCGTTCTCTCTGCTGACGAATCAGTTCGTCCCAGGGCTTGGAAGAGGCCTGGGTCAAGCCGCTATTTGGGACGAAATCATCCAACGGGCGCCGCGCAAGTCGGTGAGAGGATCTTCCCCGTGACGGCAGTAGTTCGACCTGCTGCTATGCGGATGGCGCTTAACCGCAGTCGCTGAGATTGCGGCGTGCAAACATTAGAGGCGTGCTGAACCTACTGCGATCCGCCCCGAAGTCGCTTTCTTCTGTGAGGAACCCCGTTTGAGCCCTACGAAAATTGCAGCCACCCTAATCGCCGTCGCCGCTGTTGCGATTGCAGCTTTTTTCGCCTTGCCGAGCCAGCGTGAATCGGATAAGCCGCTACCGGGGTCATCGACACCTCCCACGGCGCCCAATCCAGCCCCGCCCCCGGCCACACGGCCTAAGTCGAGTGAGATGCCGGCCGCCCAGGTAGTTCCTGCGTCAAGCGCGCAACAGAGCTACAACGCCGCAAACAATCTCGCATCGCTCGTAAAGAGCGTCCAGCCCCAGGTCGATGCTGGCAGTCCCGAAGCACTTCGACTTGTCGCGCTAGTGAATGATGAGTGCTTTGCCAGTCAAGCGACTCCCAATCGAGCCCAGAACTTCCGCGAAAAATTCGCAGCGGGACTTGCGGAGCCGCAACGGTCGATCGCTCTCCGGCACAACGACCTAGAAGAGCAACGTTGTCGCGACTTGGTTGCAGAGGGGAAGCTCACGCCCGCAAGTGTTCGCGAATCGCTGGCGCGGGCCGCCGCGGCGGGAGATCTGCTTGCGGCCACCATGAAGCTCGAAGAACAGTGGACCGAAAAGTCAGAGGACGAGCTTAAGACCAGTCTGCGTCAGATCGTTGCATCTCGCGACGGTGAAGCAATCGGTGCAATGGCAACGATGCTGGGCGTCCGAGAAGAAGAGCCGCAAGTGAATGGGCCGTTCGCCGGGACACAAGAGGATTACCTCGCGTGGTTGCTCGTGGCATGCGACTTAGGACGTGACTGCAGCGAAAACAGCCGCGTGATGCGCCAACTCTGCCTCGTTATGGGCCGATGCCCGCCGGGAAACTACCGCGACTTCATTCGTACGAGTCTCGCGACTCCGAGCCAGTTCGATACCGCCACCGTCAAGGAGAAGACGCTTTTACAGCGTATCTCGAATGGACGCTTTCAAGAAATTTTCCCCTGAGCTGCTATCGGACTCTCGACCATGACTAGTAAACGAATCTGGGCGTATGGCTACCGGGTGCGAATGCCCGGACGCACCGCCTGCATTCTGATCACACCAAACGGCGCTCCCATTCGGCGGACGCGCCGTTGTTCAATTCAGTTGTCATCCGTCGCCATTTTGGAAATGCGTTAGAAACCTCGATTTTTCGCGGGTTTCGTCCCGTTTTGTCCCATAAAGTTTCGACTAGTCCCGTTTCCCAGATCACTTGGCACGACACACAGACGCCCGCCGGAAGCGACTACCGCGATGTTGGGGTTCGCCTGCGGCTCGCCGCTCGCCCACGCCGGCTGCATCGCCTCGTCCGACGCCGCGCGAAATCGGCGGAACGGATCGGTCTCAGGCCAGATGCTTGCGCAGGAACGCAGTGCTGCGCGTCCAGGCGAGCTTCGCCGCGGCTTCGTCGTAGCGCGGCGTCGTATCGTTGTTGAAGCCGTGCTGCGTGCCCGGATAGGTGTGCGCCTCGTAGCGCTTGCCGGCGGCCTTGAGCGCCTCCTCGTAGGGCGGCCAGCTCGCGTTGACGCGATCGTCCTTTTCGGCGAAATGCAGCTGCAGCGGCGCGCGGATCGCCGGCACGTCGGCCAGCGTCGGCGCGGGACCGTAGAACGGCACGGCCGCGCCGAGTTCGGGCAGTTGCGTGGCGAGCCAGTTCGAGATGCCGCCGCCGTAGCAGAAGCCGGTGACGCCGACCTTGCCGTTGCCGCCGTCGATGCCGGCGAGCGCGCGTGCCGCGGCGACGAAGTCGCTGCGCGTCCTGGCCTGGTCGAGCGTGCCGAACAGCTCGCGCGCCTTGTCCTCGTTGCCCGGATAGCCGCCGAGCGGTGCGAGCGCATCGGGTGCGAACACGATGAAATCCTCGAGCGCCATGCGTCGCGCGATGTCCTCGATATGCGGATTGAGTCCGCGGTTCTCGTGCACGACGAGCACGGCCGCGCGCTTCTTCGTTTCCTTCGTCTTCGCCGGCGTCACGAGATAGCCCTTGACCGTGCCGTTGCCGTCGGGCGAGGGGAATTCGTGGCGCTTCGCGACGATGCGCGCATCGGATTCGGGAATCTGCTGCGCCGCGGCGAACTGCGGGCTCAGCTGCTGCAGGATCAGCTCGGCGGCGACGGCGCCGCCGACGACTTTCGCGACGGCGCCGAGAAAACCGCGCCGGCTCAGTGCGCCGTGCACGTAAGCGTCGAAATGCTCGAGGACTTCCGGACCGAAATCGGCACTGGTCTTGCGCGTCATGACTGGGCTCCGGCGGCGGTGGAACGCCGAGCATCGCGGCGGCCGCGCGGCTGCGCAATGCCGATGCGCCGGAACGACTACGCGTCGCGCCGCAATGCCACGCTCATCCAGGTACGCCACGCGACATTGAGCCGCTCGCGCATTTCCCAGGTGCCGCTGAAGACGCGGCCGTCCTCGCTGAAATTGCCGCGAAAGCGCACATTGTTGCCGCTGTAGGTCCACTGCTCGCCGTCGACGCTGGCCTGCATCACGTTCGCATTGCCCTGGTTGTCGTAGGAATGCATCGTGAAGTGCTTGCGGCTCGCGTCGTAGCCGATGACTTCGATGCCTTCGACCGCGCCGTCGGGCATCTGCGCGACGAAGCGGTGCAGCAGGAAATGGCCGCCGGGCAGCCACTCGTAGGTGTCGGTCGCGCGATACGGCGCGCCGCGTCCCGACGGACCGAGCAGTTTCACTTCCCCCTGCGTCGTCCACGTTCCGACGAACGCGGCGAGCGGCGCGAGCGCGGCATTGGCTGCGACGGTGTCGCTCATCGATGGCTCCTGGCGCTGGATCAAGCGCGCACGGTAGCCCGATTCGGCGCACGCGGCCAAATGCGACGCCACATCTGCGAGCGTCGCGTTACGGCACGGTTAGCAACGCATTAAATCGCGCGTGCGGCGTTCAGCTTCGACGCGAAAATGCCGCTGTCAGAACCAGGCATCGCGCATGTCGTAGGCGCTGCGGTCCACACCGGCGACGAGCTTCGCGCTGAGTTCGGTCTGCGGCAGTTCGGTCGCGAAAAAGCAGCGGCAGGCCTGCAGCTTGCCGGCGTAGAAATCGTGCTCGGCAGCCCCCGAGGCCAGCGCCCGCTGCGCCGCCGCGGCCATGCGCAGCCAGCCCCAGGCGACGACGACGTGGCCGAGCAGCTGGAGATAGTGGCTTGCGTTCGCGAGCACTTCGCGCACTTCGCCGGCAGCCATGCGTTTGCCGGCGGCGACGCTCGTGTCGCGCACACGGACGGCGGCGGCCGACAGCGCGGCGGCGAGCGGCGCGAGTTCGGCGTCGCCCGCGACCTGCGCGCAGGTCGCCGCGATGCGTTCGAGCAGGATGCGCAGCGCCGCGCCGTCGTGCATCAGCGCCTTGCGGCCGAGCAGGTCGAGCGCCTGGATGCCGTTCGTGCCTTCGTGGATCGGATTGATGCGGTTGTCGCGCCAGCACTGCTCGACCGGATAGTCGCGCGTATAGCCGTAGCCGCCGAGCACCTGGATCGCGAGGTCGTTCGCGCGCAGCGCGTAGTCGGAATTCCACGCCTTGACGATCGGCGTCAGCAGTTCGAGCAGGAGATGGCTCTGCTCGCGCACGGCCGCATCGGGGTCGTGCTGCCGGTCGACGAGCAGCGCCGCGTCGAACGCGAGCATCTGGCCGCCTTCGACGTAGCACTTCTGCTGCAGCAGCATGCGCCGCACGTCGGCATGAGCGACGAGCGCGACCGACGGCGTGGCCGGATCCTTCTGGTCGGGATGCCGGCCCTGGCGCCGCTCGCGCGCATAGGCCAGCGCGTACTGATAGCTCGCGGCGGCCTGCTGGATCGCGCTCAGGCCCACGCCGATGCGTTCCTCGTTCATCATGTGGAACATCTGCGCGAGACCCTGGTGCGGACTGCCGACGAGGTAGCCGACGCAGTCGCCGCTTTCGCCGAACTTCAGGAAGGTGTTGACGCTCGCGCGCTGTCCCATCTTGTGATTGAGCCCGGCCAGGCGCACGTCGTTGCGCGCGCCGCGGCTGCCGTCGCCGTTGACGCGCCAGCGCGGCACGATGAACAGGCTGATGCCGCGTACGCCGGCCGGCGCGCCGTCGATGCGCGCGAGCACCAGGTGCACGATGTTCTCGCCGAGCTCGTGGTCGCCGGCGGAAATCCACATTTTTGCACCGCTCAGGCGATAGCTGCCGTCGGCCTGCGGCGTGGCGGCGGTCTTCAGATCGGCCAGCGACGAACCGGCCTGCGGCTCGGACAGGCACATCGTGCCGAAATAGCGGCCTTCGAGGATCGGCTGCATGTACAGGCGCTTCTGCTCCGGTGTCGCGTAGACCTCGAGCAGGTTCGCCGCGGCGCGCGCGAGCGTGGGATAGGCGATCGTGCCGGCGTTCGCGCTGCAGAACAGCGCGTCGCAGGCCGCGCCGACCGCGAACGGCATCTGCATGCCGCCGCGGTCGTAGTCGGCCAGCACGGCCGGAAAGCCGGCCTCGCAGAACGCGGCGACCGCATCGGCGATTTCGGGGATCAGCGCGACCTTGCCGTCGACGAGCTGCGGCTCGTTCAGATCGGCCTTGCGGTTGTGCGGCAGGAAGCGGTCGATCGCAATCTGCTGCGCGAGATCGATCGCCGCGGAAAACGTTTCGCGGCCGTGTTCCGAAAAGCGCGGATAGCGGCAGACGTCGTCGACGGCCAGGACTTCATGCAGCAGAAAATCGAGGTGGCGACGATCGATGAGCCGACGCGAGTCCATGAGCGCATTCCGCAATAGAGAGGAGGGCGCTACTGTAATCAAACGCGCGTACGAAAGCGGCGGCGCGATGTCGCCGTCGCAATGTTCCGTCAGGCGAAACCGTGCTGCGAAGCCGGATACGCAATAAGCCGCGTAGACGCGGCGCAACAAGCGAAGCGCATTGCGCCGTCTCCAACGCCTTGCGCCGTCTTCCCCGCCGGCCTCGCGGCTTCATTCGGCGATGCGAAAAAAACCCATGTGGCAACGTGAAAACCCGACTGCGCCGCGCGGCCGGCGCAATGCCCTTCGGTTATTGCGCCCGACGTCATTTCGTGCGCAACACGGTCTCGCGCTCGTCCCAGCGGCCGTCGCGTGCGGGCACGCGTTCGGTGATGCGCACGGCATGCTCGTCGATGCGCGTGACGCGTGCCCGGTTCAAGGCGACGTAGTCGCCTTCGACGACGCGGCGTTCGCGCCCGGCCGCGTCGCGCAGCACCGCGTAGCGCTGGCCGGCGCTGCGGCCCGTGCGCAGCAAGGTCAGCGCGGCGGCGTCGCCGAGCAGGCGCAGGTTCGATGCGATGCGGCAGGCGTCGGCGCGCCGCGTCGCATCGGCGTAGTCGATCGTGACGCTCGCTTCGAGCTGCGTGTGGCCGAGTTCGGCCCAGATGATCGCGATGCGGCCGGCGCCGTCGCTGCGGGTCTCGCTGAGAATGAAGGCCGGCGCGCCGCCGAGCAGCCGGCTGACCATGCCGCTTTCGGGTTCGGGCGGGCGGCCTGCCGGACCGTAGTCGACGAGCACGTCGAGACCGTCGGCCGCATAGCGCGTGCTGTCGGCATCGCCCGATCCGTTCTCGGTCACATAGGCGTCGCGCGGCAGGCGCAGCGAGGCGACCGCGGTCTCGATGCGCTGCCAGTTGGCCGGCGCGCTCGCGGTGAAACTGCAGACCTGCGCGGCCGCCGGTGCGGCGAAGCACGCGAAGGCGAAGGCGGCTGCCACGCGCGAAGCGCGTCCGCGGCCGCTCGCTCCTGCCGATACGAAATGCAACGGATCCCCCGACGCGTCGTGGCGGCG
>NZ_DATIGT010000211.1:0-13849 GCF_035481375.1 Tahibacter sp. | reverse complement strand
TCGGCGAGCCGGGGTGTAGTGGCTGACGACCTCGCAACTGGCGCCGCTGACCCGCTTGCTGACGTAGTTGGGAACGCCATCGCCGCCCGTGCACTTGTACAGCGTGCCGGCACTGGCAGGCAGCGCGGCGCTGGCGGCCAGCATCCCCAATAGCAGCATCCCCCTCATGCGGCGCAGTGTCCCCAATTCATGCGGGCTTGCCAAGTCCTTGTCCAAGAAAGGATTCTCCGAATCTGTGCGGCCAGTCCGGGATCCGGACATTGGTGGCGATCACCAGCGACTGCTGCGCCCGTGACGCCCATACCCGGCTTTACGGCAAACGGGGGCGGAACCGGCCCTCTCTCCATCGTTCTGCCGGTGCATCCGGCGTAAACTACGCGCCCTGCCTGCCACCCGCCTGGAATAACCACCATGCCCGGGACGCCCGCCCCCGAATTGCCGATCACGGCCGGTTCTGCCGTGACCGCCCCCGAATTGCTCCCGCTGCCCGCAGTCCGTCCGGCCCTGCCTGATGGCGCACCCGCGCGCGGAAAGCCGAGTGCAGGCTTGCCTGCACGGGGCAAGCTCTACATCAAGACCCACGGTTGCCAGATGAACGAGTACGACTCGGCCAAGATGGCCGATGTACTGGCCGCCGCCGAAGGGCTGGAGCTGACCGACAACCCCGAAGAGGCCGATGTCGTGCTGGTCAACACCTGCTCCATTCGCGAGAAGGCGCAGGAAAAGGTGTTCAGCCAGCTCGGCCGCTGGAAGTCGCTGAAGAAGGACGGCAAGCCGGTCCTGATCGGCGTGGGCGGCTGCGTGGCCTCGCAGGAGGGCGAAGCCATCGTCAAGCGCGCGCCGTTCGTCGATGTCGTGTTCGGCCCGCAGACGCTGCACCGGCTGCCCGAACTCATCGAGGCCAAGCGTCGCACCGGCAAGCCACAGGTCGACATCACGTTTCCCGAAATCGAAAAATTCGACAAATTGCCGGAACCGCGCGCCGAAGGCCCCAGCGCCTTCGTGTCGATCATGGAAGGCTGCTCGAAGTACTGCACGTTCTGCGTCGTCCCGTATACGCGCGGCGACGAAGTCAGCCGTCCGTTCGACGACGTCATCGCCGAAGTCGCCTCCCTCGCCGACCAGGGCGTGCGCGAAGTCAATCTGCTCGGCCAGAACGTCAACGCGTATCGCGGCCCCATGCACGACGGCGGCGTCGCCGACCTCGCCCTGCTCATCCATGCGATCGCGCAGCTCGACGGCATCGGCCGCATTCGCTTCACGACGTCGCATCCGCTGGAATTCTCCGACTCGCTCGTCGAGGCCTATGCGAGCGTGCCCAAGCTCGCGAACTATCTGCACCTGCCGGTGCAGGCCGGCTCCGACCGCGTGCTCGCCGCGATGAAGCGCGGCTACACGGCGCTCGAGTTCAAGCAGAAAATCCGCAAGCTCCGCGCCGTGCGTCCCGACATCTCGATTTCCTCGGACTTCATCGTCGGCTTTCCCGGCGAGACCGATGCGGATTTCGAGAAGACCATGAAGCTGATCGAAGACGTCGGCTTCGACCAGAGCTTCAGCTTCATCTACTCCAAGCGCCCCGGCACGCCCGCGGCGAATCTCGACGACGACACCGGCGCCGACATCAAACACGCTCGCCTCCAGCGGCTGCAGGCCGCGGTCACGGCAAATGCGAACCGCATCAGCCAGACCATGGTCGGCACGCGCCAGACCGTGCTCGTCGAAGGTCCCAGCCGCAAGAGCGCGAACGAGATGACTGGCCGCACCGAGAACATGCGCTACGTCAATTTCCCCGGCGACGCGCGCATGATCGGCCAGTTCGTCGATGTCGTGATCGCCGAGACGATGTCCAATTCGCTGCGCGGCCGCGTCGTAGTCGGCAACTGAGCTGCCCGCCCGCCTGCGGAATCGCTCTCGTCGCTTGAGGGCGGCGCTGCGCAGCCAGCGCGGCGAGTGGGCGCACATCGCCGGCCGGAAGATGGCCGTCGGGGTAAGCGCGAGCACGGTCTCGAAGCCATGGCTGTCCGCGCTCAGCGCAGTGCGCCATTGCGGCAGCGTGCCGCCGTCGTTGATGCGGTCTTCGCGAACGGCTTCCAGTAGCCGCGCGCGCGATCGCGTGAATCGCGACCAAACGGTTCAGTATTCATGCGCCGCACGGTTCAGCTCGATTCTTCGATAGTCGCGCGGCCTCGTCGGGAGCGCGCCCCGGCCGGCCATTCCAAAATCCACAACGATAGGAAAACGCGATGAATACGAAGATCGTGACGGCGGTGCTCGCCGCGGCCGTTGCCGTGGGCGCCTGTTTCGCAACGCCCGCACAGGCCGACGGCTTTTTCATCGACGGCCGCTATGGCCGCTCGGACTTCGACGGCTCCGGCAAGGACGTCGCGCTCGGCGTCAACGGCGGCTATCGCTGGGGCGCATTCGGACTCGAAGGCGGCTACATCGACCTCGGCTCGCTCGACCACGGCTACGCCTACATCGGCACGCCCGGCGGCGGCACGTCGGGGCTGCATTCGGGCATCGATGTCGGCGGCTGGACGCTCGGCGCGAACGGCCACTTCAACCTGACCCCGAACTGGTATCTGTCCGCGCGCGCCGGCCTGTTCCACTGGAAGGCCGACGTCGATCTCACCGGCGTCGCGCAGAACGCCGAGTTCAGCGGCAGCGACTGGTATGCCGGCGTCGGTGTCGGCTACGACTTCAGCGAGCGCTTCGGCGTCGGCCTCAACTACGACCACTATCGCGCCGGCAAGAGCGGCATGGACTTCGACGCGAAGGCCGTCAGCGTCAACACCGAATTCCGCTTCTGATCGCGCATCCCCTCCTGCCCTCCCCGCTTCGGGGAGGGTTTCCACGGGGGGAATCTCGAAAGGCGCCGTCCCGGCGATTTTTAGCGTCGCGCGACTGCTCCGCGGGAACGTCGACGTTTTCGACGTTCCCGCATGCTCATCCCTCGAACCCGTCGGCGAACAGCCTCAGCGGAACGCCGCCGCCGGCATCGGTCGCGCAGCGGTGCTGCGCGTCGTACTCCAGCGCGCCGATATCGGGCGAACCGTCGCCGCGCCGGTTCGCGCAAAAGTCGTCGACGGTCTGCGGCGCCGCGACGCCGAGATTCACGATGCTCGCGCCGTTGAGCAGACGAAAGTCCGCGGCGGGCGGATTCTGGAACCAGGCCGCGAAATTCGCCGTACTGACGTTGAGCAGATTGCCCGCGTTCGTGCTCGTGCCGCCGTTGCGCAGATTGATGCCCGCGCTCGACAGGTTGTTGCGGATCTCCGCGGTCGACTCGGCATAGCGCACGTCGATGCCGCTGGTCGCGTACAGCGTGTTGTGCTGGATACGCGTGTTCGTCGCGCGGTTCAGATAGATGCCTACGTCGTTGCAGGCCAGCACGAGGTTGTTGCGCAGGACGCCGTTCTGGTGCTCGGGAATGCAGGTGCCGTCCTCGCAGATCGCATTCGGGCTCGTGCCGCCGCCGCCGAGCGACAGTCCGAGCCGTGTGCCGCCCGAGAACTGCTGGCTGCAGCGCACGAGGTTGCGTTCGAACACGCCGTCGCGCGAATTGCCCTTGAGAAACGCGGCGTAGCTGACGCCGTCGCCGCCGAGCTTCTGATAGTCGTGAATCGTGTTGCCGCGCACGATCCAGCGCCGTCCGCCGACGACGTCGATCTTCGTCACCGGATTGCCGGTGTTGCGCCCGCGCGTGTCGTAGAAACGGTTGTATTCGACGATGGCGTCGTCGGGATAGACATAGACGCCATCGATCGCGATGCCGTTGCTCTTGATCTGCGCATTGAAGTCGCGCAGCACGTTGTCGCGCAGCAGCAGAAACTCCGCGTTGCCGAATACGTGGAAGGCGTGCTCGCAGTTCGAATCGTTGGCGCAGGCACCTTCGATATCGAGTCCTTCGAACTGCCAGTGCGCGCCGCTGACCTTGAAGCCCTCGACGAGGCCGGTGCCGAAACGCAGCAGCGCGCCGCGCGGCGTGGCGGCGCGCACGCGGATCGGCGCGGCCGCGGTGCCGTTGACGAGGCAATTCAGGTTCGAGTCGACGACATAGGTTCCGGAGGCCAGCACGATGTCGTCGCCGGGCAGCGCGTTCTGTACGGCATTCCGCAGCGCCGCGGCGTCGGCCACCGGCACGAGCCGCGCCGCCGCCGCATCGCCGGCACCGATCGCCAGAGCGGCGACGATCATTTGCAGAGTTCGCATGATTTCCCTTCCGGTCGGACCGGCCCCGACGTTACCTCACCCTCGTCGCCCGCCGCTTCGACCGATTCCCCATTCCCGATTCCCGATTTCCGGCCGCTGAGCTACTCTGCCGCCCCTATGTCCACCACCCGCCGCGACTTCACGCTCGAACCCGACGACACCGAGCGGCTGGCCAACCTGGCCGGGCCGTTCGACGAACACCTGCGCCAGATCGAACTGCGCCTCGGTGTCAGCATCGCCAACCGCGGCAACGTCTTCCGCATCGACGGCGACGCCGGCCACGTCGCGGCGGCCGAGAAAGTGCTGCGCGAGATCTACGCAGCCACCGAGGCCGAAGTGCTCGACGCGCACCGGATCAACCTGCACCTGCAGGAATCCAACGTCGCCGCGCTCGACGTCGCGGCCGCCGCCGGCGCCCAGGACGTCGTCATCCGCGTCAAGCGCGGCTCGATCAAAGGACGCGGCCCGAACCAGGCACGCTACCTGCACGCGATCGCGACGCACGACATCAATTTCGGCGTCGGCCCGGCCGGCACCGGCAAGACCTATCTCGCCGTCGCGAGCGCGGTCGATGCGCTCGAAGCCAATCGCGTGCAGCGCATCATTCTCGTGCGGCCCGCGGTCGAGGCCGGCGAGAAGCTCGGCTTCCTGCCGGGCGATCTCACGCAGAAGGTCGATCCCTATCTGCGCCCGCTCTACGACGCGCTCTACGAAATGCTCGGCTTCGAGAAAGTCGCCAAGCTCGTCGAGCGCAACGTCATCGAGATCGCGCCGCTGGCCTATATGCGCGGCCGCACCCTCAACGACTCGTTCGTGATCCTCGACGAAGCGCAGAACACGACGGTCGAGCAGATGAAGATGTTCCTGACGCGCATCGGCTTCGGCTCGGTCGCCGTCGTCACCGGCGACGTGACCCAGATCGACCTGCCGCGTCAGGTTCGCTCGGGCCTGCGCGACGCGATCGAGGTGCTGCGCGACGTGTCCGGCATCAGCTTCACGTTCTTCACTGCGCACGACGTCGTGCGCCATCCGCTGGTGCAGAAGATCGTGCGCGCCTACGAAAAGCACGACGCCGAAAAAAACGAACGGGGTTCCACATGATGCGTCGGCACTGCCTGTTCCCGCTGCTCGCCGCGCTTGCCGTACCGGCGCAGGCGCAGGTGCTCAGCGGGCCCGAAAGCGTCGAGTTCCATGCCCGCTCGGGCCGCCATCTCGTCAGCAACAAGAACGGCGGCGACGTGCTCTGGCGCACCGCCGACGGCATGCTGAGCGTGTTCACGAGCGCGCCGGCCGCGCCCTACGGCATCGAGTTCCTGCGCGGCACGGTCTATGTGCTCGACTCGGGATTCCTGCGCGGCTACGACGTCGACACCGCGGCGCCCGTGCTGAATCTCGCGATCACCGGCGCGGGCTTCCTCAACGGCATCACGTCCGACGGCGACCACACGCTGTACATCACCGACTTCAGCGCGAAGAAGCTGCTCAAGGTCGACGTCGCGAGTCTCGCGAACCCCGTGCAGACGCCGCTGCACACGCTGTCGCCGACGCCCAACGGCGTCGTCTACGACAAGGCGAATCATCGCCTGCTGATCGCGACCTGGAGCAGCGGCCGTGTGCTGAGCTACGACATCGCCGCGAACACGCCGCCGGTCGAGCTGATCGCCGCAACGGGCTACAGCAACATCGACGGCATCGCGCTCGACTGCAACGGCTTCATCCACATTGCCGCCTGGAGCTGTCCCGGCGGCGGCGGCTGCCTTGCGCGCTTCGAGCCGCCGTTCACGACGACCTCGCCGGCGACGATCGAGGCGCCGCAGCTGTCGAGTCCTGCGGATATCGATTTCGACCCGCGCAGCGGCGCGATCGGCATTCCCGAATCCGGCGCGAATCGCGTGACGCTCGTGCCCGCCTGCGCGCCGGTCGTGTTCGCCGACGACTTCGAGCGCTGATGGACGCGGTCGTACACGTGAGTCGCGGCGCGGGGCTCGCCGCCGCGGGCATACCGCGCGCCGACAGCTTCCGGCGCTGGGTCGAGGCAGGCCTGCGCGTCGCGCGCCGCCGCCGGGCGGGCGAGCTGTCGATCCGCCTCGTCGACATCGGCGAAGGACGCGACTTCAACCGCGACTACCGCGGTCGCGACTACGCGACCAACGTGCTGTCGTTTCCGGTCGAGCTGCCGCCCGGCGTGCGCATGCCGCTGCTCGGCGATCTGATCCTCTGTGCTCCCGTCATCGCGCGCGAAGCCGAGGAACAGCGCAAGCCGCTGCGCGACCATTACGCGCACATGACCGTGCACGGCGTGCTGCACCTGCTTGGCTACGACCACCTCTTCGATGCGGAAGCCGGACGCATGGAAGCGCTGGAACGCCGCGCGCTCGCCGCGCTCGGCATCGCCGATCCCTACGCCTGACCGATGTCCGGCAGCGGCGCGGCGCTGCGCGCGAGGCCGGTATGCCGCACGTCCTTGCCGCGCACGAGATAGATGACCTGCTCGCAGATGTTCTTGCAGCGGTCGCCGATACGTTCGAGCGCGCGGGCGCACCAGAGCATCTCGAGCGCCGCGGGCACGCGCTCGGATTCGCGCTGCATGAGGTCGACCAGCAGCCGCGTGAGTTCCTTGTAGAGCACGTCGACTTCGCGGTCGCGGCGCAGCCGTTCGAGGGCGCGCGTCTCGTCCATGCGCGCGAACGTGTCGAGCGTGCCGCGCAGCTGGTCGCGGACCAGGCTGCCCATCTGCCCGAGCTTGAAACCGTAGTGCTCGGCCAGCTCGACGCTGCCGAGCTTCTCGGCGATGCGCGCGATGCGCTCGGCCTCGTCGCCGATGCGCTCGAGGTTCGCGACCATGCGCACGACCGCGAGCACGAGGCGCAGATCCGACGCGGCCGGCTGGCGCCGCGCGAGGATCTGCGTGCAGCGCGCGTCGATTTCGAGTTCGGCCGCGTTGACCTCGTCCTCGCGCGCGACGACATGGGCGACCTGGCGCAGGTCGCGGTCGGCCAATGCCTCGAGCGCGGTCGCGAGCTGCGCTTCGACGAGCCCGCCCATGGCCAGCACCTGCTTCGTGAGCGCCGCCAGTTCGCTGTTGAACTGCTGGGAAATGTGCTGGCCTAGGTGGAGACGGTCCATTTGTATAGTCGTAGCGATAGTGTGCGTATTTGACAGGTGCGTCTTTTACAAGGCGCGTATCTGGACAGGCGCAGGTTACGCCGTGTTGACACGATGCAAAAGACGCACTGCCGCAAGATCGGCCGGAATCAGCGCCCGTGGAATCGGCGTCAGCGTCCTTGCGTCTCACGCATGCGGCCGGTGATGTAGTCCTCGGTCTCGCGCAGGCGCGGATTCGTGAAAATGCGCTCGGTCGCGTCGAATTCCAGCAGCCGGCCGGCCTGCAGGAAGGCCGTGTAGTCGGCGACGCGCGCGGCCTGCTGCATGTTGTGGGTCACGAGCAGCACGCTGTAGCGCTCGCGCAGCGCGACGACGAGTTCCTCGAAGCGCAGTGTGGAGATCGGATCGAGCATCGACGCCGGCTCATCCATGAGGAGGATCTCCGGCTCCACCGCGAGGGCGCGCGCGATCACGAGGCGCTGCTGCTGGCCGGCCGACAGGCGCAGCGCGCTCTCGCCGAGCCGGTCGCGCACTTCGTGCCAGAGACCGGCGGCGCGCAGCGCGGCTTCGACGCGGTCCTCGAGTTCGAGCCGCGAACGCAGGCCGGCGAGGCGCAGGCCGAAGGCGACGTTCTCGGCAACCGACTGCGGAAACGGATTGGGCTTCTGGAACACCATGCCGACGCGGCGGCGCAGGTCCGGCAGCGCGATCGCGTCCGCATAGGCATCGGTGCCGAGCACGCGGACCCCGCCGCTGACGCGGCAGCCCGGAATTTCGTCGTTGAGCCGGTTGAAGCAGCGCAGCAGGCTCGACTTGCCGCAGCCCGACGGCCCGACGAGCGCGGTCACGCGCCGCGCCGGCACCTGCAGGTCGACCGCGTCTAGCGCGCGGCGCCCGGCGTAGTCGAGACACAGACCGCGCGCTTCGAGCGCGAGATCCAGCCCGGTCAGCAGCTGCGCCGGCATCGCGCCGACGGCGCTCATACGGCGAGTTCCCGCGCGCGTTCGCGCAGGCGGTTGCGCACGACGATTGCCGCGGCGTTGAGCCCGACGACGACGACGAGCAGCAGCAACGCGGCGGCGTGCGCCTGGGCCATGTCGCGCGGCGCGTCGCCGCCGGCCAGGGCCAGGTCGTAGACGCTCTGGCCGAGATGCATGAAGGGCCGCGACAAGTGCAGGAACGGAAACTCGCCGTCGAGCGGCAGCGCCGGCGCGTATTTCACGGCGCCGACGAGCATCAGCGGCGCGACTTCGCCGGCGGCACGCGCGACGGCGAGAATCAGCGCGGTCAGCAGCGCCGGTCGCGCGACCGGCAGCACGACGCGCCAGATCGTCTCGGCGCGCGTCGCGCCGAGCGCGAGCGCGCCCTGACGCAGCGCGTCGGGCACGCGGCCGAGTCCTTCTTCGGTTGCGATGACGACGACGGGCAACGTCAGCAGCGCGAGCGTCAGCGCCGCCCAGAGCACGCCGCCCCCGCCCCAGCGCGGCGTGCCGTGCGCGAGCAGCGCATCGAGGCCGCCGCCGATGCCGTTGACGAACAGCACGAGCCCGAACAGCCCGTAGATCACTGCCGGCACACCGGCGAGATTCGCCATCGCCGCACGCAGCACGCGCGCGCTGCGGCTCGTGCCGGCGTACTCGTGCAGCCAGAGCGCGAGCAGCACGCCGAGCGGCATCACGAGCACGCTCATCAGCAGCACGAGCACGACCGTTCCGACGAGCGCCGGAAACACGCCGCCGCCGGTCTGCGACGTGCCGGCGACGAAATGCCAGCTGCGCGCGAGCGCAATGCCGGCCGACTGCAGCACCGACGCGCGATTCGGCGCAACGACCTCGATCACGTCGTCCGCGCCGGCCGCAAAGCCCGCCGGCGCCTGCGCCAATAGCGCGGCGTGCAGATCCGATGCCGACGTCGCCGTCGTGCGCAGGTGGATTTCGCGGCCGTCGCGCAGGCGCAGCGTAGTCGCGTCGCCCGGCCAGTCGAGCGAGACGAGATCGGCGCGCGCGATACGCCGGTAGTCGGCGCCGCGACGCTGCCACTCGCTGCCGCGAACGATCAGTCCGCGCGCATCCTCGCGGACCACCGCAGCCAGCAGCGTCCGCTCGGCGCCGTCGCCGCGCCAGCGCAGTTCGGCGACCGGCACCGGCGCGAATGCGCGGACCGTCTGCTGCGCGAGCACGAACACGATGGCCATGAGGGCCAGCAGGCTGACGCCGACCGTGCCGGCCGCGAGCAGGAGTCCGGGATCGCTGCGCCGCGCGGCGCCGCGCAGGGTCGGCGGCGTGCTCACGCTACAGCCCGGCGAATCGGCGGCGCAGCCGG
This sequence comes from Tahibacter sp., assembly GCF_035481375.1. Classification (GTDB taxonomy): domain Bacteria; phylum Pseudomonadota; class Gammaproteobacteria; order Xanthomonadales; family Rhodanobacteraceae; genus Tahibacter. The sequence goes on along the minus strand of NZ_DATIGT010000211.1, from coordinate 4,210 downwards.
CCGCGCACGTGTTCGGCCGCGGCGTTGAGCAGCAGGCACAGACCGAACAGCAGCAGCGCCGACAGCAGCAGCAGGCCATAGCGTCCGCTGCCGGGCGCGGCTTCGGGCGCCTCCAGCGCAAGATTCGCGGCAATCGAGCGCATGCCGCTCAGCGGCGAGACATCGAGCAGCGGCGTGTTGCCGCCGGCCATCAGCACGATCATGGTTTCGCCGAGCGCGCGACTGAAACCGAGCAGCAGCGCTGCCGCAATCCCCGGTGCCGCGACCGGCAGCAGCAGACGCCACAGTGCCTGCCAGCGCGTCGCACCGAGCGCCTGCGCGCCGAGCGCGAGTTCCGCCGGTACCGCGAACAGCGCGTCCTCGGCCAGCGTGAACACGGTCGGCATCACCGCGAGTCCGAGCATCAGACCGATGACGAGGCCGTTCCACGGCGTCACCGGCTGCAGCAGCGCCGCGAGCGCGGTGTCCGCGAACGCGTCGCCGGCCGCGAGCGCGCCCGCGCCGAGCGCGGCCACGAGCGGCAGCGACAGCCAGACTTCCTGCCCGGCCGTCGCGCGCTGCCAGCGCAGCGGCGCGATGCGCTGCCACAGCACACCGGAGACGGCGAGTGCGGGCGCCAGGGCGGCGATGAAGAGGGCCAGCGCGAGCACATGGCGCACGAGCCACGGCGCGAGCAGCAGCGCCGCGATCAGACCGAGCACGACCGCCGGCACGGCCTCGAACAGCTCGAACAGCGGCTTGAGCAGCGCGCGCCAGCCCGGCGGCGCGAACCGCGCGCACCAGATCGCCGCACCGAGCCCCAGCGGCACCGCGACGGAGAGCGCGTATGTCGCCGCCTTGAAACTTCCGGCGACCAGCGGCAAGACGGCGCTCTGCCATCCGACCGTCAGACGCGCCGAGGCCAGCAGGAACACCGGCATCGCGAGCGCGAGCGCCGCCAGCAGCGCTGCGGCGCAGCCGAGTCCGGCCTGGAGCCAGCGTTCGCGGCGCGCGCGCGCGGACGCACGCTGCGCGAAGCGCGCAGCCAGTGACGTGGCGGGCGACGGTGAAGCCGGAACAGGCATCTGGCGGACGCTAGGTGCTGATTGTGACAGTCATGTTACAGGCGCGAGCATGTCACCGCCGCGTCATGCCGCGGCAATCGGTACGCCATCGGCGCTTCGCACGCTACGCCAAATCAGAGGGCGGCCGCGCCGTGCCCGACGCTGCGACGGGTCCGCGGACTGCCCGGAGCCACGCGGCATGCGCATCGCGATCGTGACCGAAACCTATCCGCCCGAAATCAACGGCGTCGCGCTGACGGTACAGTCGCTCGCCCAGGGACTGCGCGGTCGCGGCCATGCCGTGCAGTTGATCCGCCCGCGCCAGCCCGGCGCCGCCGCCGCCGCCGAGGACGACGTCGAAGTCAGCGGCGCGGCGATTCCCCGCTATCCCGGTCTGCGCTTCGGCTGGCCCGCGCGCCGCCGGCTCGAACGCCTCTGGCGCGCACAGCGTCCCGATGCGATCTACGTCGCGACCGAAGGCCCGCTCGGCCACTCCGCGCTGCGCGCGGCGCGCCGCCTCGGCATCGCCGCGAGCACCGGCTTCCACACGCGCTTCGACGATTTCGCACGCTTCTACGGCGTGGGCTGGCTGACCCCGCTCGTGTTCGCCTGGCTGCGGCACTTCCATGCGCACTCGGCCGCGACGCTCGTGCCGACGCAGGAACTCGCCGACTTCCTGCACGAACGCGGTTTCGGCGCCGTGCGCCTGCTGCGCCGTGCCGTGGACACGCACCTGTTCGATCCCGCGCGCCGCCGCGAAGCGCTGCGCCTGGCCTGGGGCCTGACCGACGACGAACTCGCCGTCGTCTACGTCGGCCGCATCGCTCCCGAAAAAAACCTCGAACTCAACGTGCGCGCGTTCCGCGCGCTGCAGCAAAAGCGTCCCGACGCGCGCTATATCTGGATCGGCGACGGCCCGGCGCGCGCCGAACTCGCGCGCGCGAATCCCGATTTCATCTTCTGCGGAACGCTGCGCGGCGAAGAACTCGCGGCGCACTTCGCGAGCTGCGACCTGTTCCTGTTCGCCTCGCTGAGCGAGACCTTCGGCAACGTCACGCTGGAAGCCATGGCCAGCGGCGTGGCGACGGTCGCGTTCGACTACGGCGCCGCGCGCGAGCACATCGTCGATGGCGTCAACGGCCGCCGCATCGCCTGCGGCGACGCCGACGCGTTCGTCGATGCGAGCGTCGAACTCGCCGTCGACGCCGCCCGCCGGCAGGCCTACGCGCAGGCCGCGCGCAACGCCGTGATGACGCTGAGCCCGCAATCCGTCACCGACCATTTCGCCGAACTCCTCGCCTCGCTCCGGAGCGCCGCATGAACGCGATCGAACGCTGGAACCGCCTCGAAGTCCGCAGCGGCGAGTGGCGGCTGTGCCTCGCCGCGAACCGCTGGGGCACGCGCCGCACGATCGCGCGCTTCTTCGGCCTGGTCAGCCGCGCCGGCGACGGCGTGTTCTGGTATTCGCTGATGGGCGCGCTCGCCCTGCTCGGCGGCGTCCGCGGCGCCCAGGCCGCGCTGCATATGGCCGTCGTCGGACTGATCGCGCTGACGCTCTATCGCAGCCTCAAGAAACACACGCGCCGGCCGCGCCCGTTCCGCGCCCACGAAGGCATCGTCGCGCATATTCCACCCTTGGACGAATACAGTTTTCCATCCGGCCACACGCTGCATGCGGTCAGCTTCAGCCTCGTCGCGATCGCCTACTTCCCGCTGCTCGCCGTCGTGCTGATCCCGTTCACGGCCCTCGTCGCCGCCTCGCGCGTCGTGCTCGGACTGCATTTTCCGAGCGACGTGCTCGCTGCCGGCATGATCGGCAGCGTGCTGGCCGGCGTCTCGCTGTGGCTGATTCCGGGCGTGACGCTGCTGCCCGCCTGAGCGGCGGTCTTCGAGCCGGGACTGCCCGGCGCTGACGGCGCGACTCCGCCAGGCCTCGGCTCGCCAGGGCCGGCGAGTGCCGCCATACGCAGGGCGCATCGGCCGTATCCGCGCACGGGCAACGCCGCGACGCCGTACTGCGGCCGCGCGTACCCGCCGTCGGGGCCGGCCGGCCTCACCCGCAAGCCGCACCGCACCTCGCGACTGCGAAGGCATGGTGGGTCCGGCCGGCCCCGGCGGCCGGATCGCGTCGCAACAATTCGCTACAAATCAATTAATTAAAAATCGGCACACCGCTTGCTGAGTGAACGCCATGTCGGACGACGACAGCGAAGCTCAGGTGACCCAGGTCATGGAACGGGTGTTGAGTCATCTCGCGCAGAATCCCCGGGCGGGCGATACGGCGGACGGTGTTCGCCGCTACTGGCTCCGGGACGACGCGATCGATCCCGACATCGTCGAGCGCGCGCTGCGCCGGCTGATCGTGCGCGGCGCGCTGCACGAACGCGTGCTGCCGTCGAGCGAGATCTGGTACGGCGCGACGGGACGCGGTGCATGAAGACGAGCATCCGTGCCTGCAGCGTGACGCTGCGCGAGATCCTGCGTCAGGCGCTCGCCGCCGACGCCGATCTCGGCGCGCTGTTCGATCCCGGCCTCGGCGGCACGATGGTCGTGGGCCTCGACACGCCGCAGGAATTCGCCGACAACAGCCTCGAAGGCGTGTCGCTCTGGCTGTACCGGCTCCAGCGCGACGACCTGACGTTGAACCAGCCGCGTCCGCGACGGTCGTTCGACCGGTTCGAGCAGCGTCCGCTGCCGCTGCGCCTGCACTATCTCGTCGCCCCCATTGTCGACCGCAGCACGCGGCCGCGTGCGGCCGAACTCGAGCAGCACATCCTCGGGAAGGTGCTGCAGGTGCTCAACGACATCGGCAGCCTTTCCGGCGGGCAGCTGCGCGACGACCTCGCCGGCGAGCCGCTGGAGCTGTTCGTGCGGCTCGAACCGCTGACGCTCGAGGAAACGACGCGCGTCTGGGACGCGCTCGAACTGTCCTACCAGTTGTGCGTCTCCTACGAAGTCAGCGTCGTGCCGATCGCGTCGGCCATGCCGTCGCAGCGCTACGGCGTCGTCGACAGCGCGACGACCGAGCATGGCGTCGCGCAGATCCTGGAGACGCCGTGACGACGCGCGTCGAAACGGTCGGCTCCGTGCGCTGGCGCTTCGCCGCCGATGCGGCGCCGCCGCCCGCGGCGCGCCTGCGCGCGCTGCTGCGCGCGCGGCTCGTCGAC
>NZ_DATIGT010000210.1:0-7428 GCF_035481375.1 Tahibacter sp. | reverse complement strand
GGCACGGCCAGCGTGAACGTCTGCGTGCTGCTCGTGGCGCCCGACAGGCCGGTCCGCGGCACGCCGTTCTGCAGCGCGTTGCCGCTGGTCGTGCTGAAGCTGCCCGTGATGCTCAAGTTCGACACGGCCGAGTAGCCGTAGACGAAGACGTGGTAGGTGCCCGCCTGCGCGGTCGCGATGGTGCAGGTCTCGGCATTCGTCGAGCCTTCCGAGCGGCAGTCGTAGACCGTGCGCGAAGCCGGCGTGCCGAATTTCACATAGAGATCCGCGTCACCCGTGCCGCCGCTCGTGACGAACTTCAGGCCCGTGGCGCCGGCCGGAACGACCATCGTGAACGACAGGCCCTGGCCCGTGGCGATCGACAGACCGGTCTTCGCCACACCGTTCTGCAGCACCGTGTCGCCCGGCGGCGCGGTCACGGTGACCGAACCGGTCCGGGTGTTGGTCGCGCCGTCGTCGTCGGTCACGGTCAGCGTGACCGTGTAGGTGCCGGCGGCCGCATAGGTCTTGCTCGGATTGGTCGCGGTCGAGGTCGTGCCGTCGCCGAAGTTCCAGTTGCGCGAGGCGATCGTGCCGTCCGAATCGGTCGAGGTGTCGGTGAAGTTCGCCGTGAGCCCGCTCGTGGTCGAGGTGAAGTTCGCGACCGGAGCGACGTTGCCCGGGCCGCTGGTCACGGTGACCGTACCCGTCTTGGTGTTGGTGGCGCCGTCGTCGTCGGTGACGGTCAGGTTGACGGTGTAGGTGCCGGCCGATGCATAGGTGTGGCTCGGATTCGTCGCCGTCGAGGTGCCGCCGTCGCCGAAGGTCCAGCTGCGCGACGTGATCGTGCCGTCGGAGTCGCTGGAGCTGTCGGTGAAGCTCGCGACGAGGCCGCTGACGCTCGAGGTGAAGTTCGCGACCGGCGGAACGTTGGTGCCGCCGCCCGAGCAGGTCGGACGCGTGCCGCAGGCGATGCCGTGCGCGTTGAACGCATCCCAGATGCGGCAGGCGTTCGGCGTGCCGTTGGCCAGGTTGCCGTCGTTGTCGTCGGCGGCGAGATACACCGTATACCAGTTGTTCGAACCGCAGCCGTTGACCGTCGCCGATGTGCTGCACTTGCCGCCGGAAGCGACCTGATAGGCACTCTTGCTCGGCGTCAGGCTCGCGTACCAGATCTTGTCCATCGCGGCCCAGCCGGCGGTCGCGCCGTGCGTGGACACCAGCGACTGCGCAAGATCCCAGTTCGCCGAACCGGCGATGTATGACTCGCAATGGCCTTCGTAGCCCATCGGCCCCTGGTACGGCACGAAGCCGTTGACCAGATACGGACACGCGTAGCGATCGCAGTTCGGACCGTTGTTGTCGGCGATCAGCGAGGGCTTCGCGATCGTGTGCGTCCCCTGCTGGCTGAATGCCTTCAGATGGCGCACGCCGGTGCAGGCGTCTTCGCAGTTCGCGCAGACCTGGCCCGATGCAAAGAAGCCCGGACCGATGCAGGCGTCCTTGGTCTCGAGGAACGCGAAGGTGTCGCCGACGGCTTCGCCGCTGCCGTTTTCGTTGGCGGCGCCGCCGCTGTTCTGGTCCATGCCGTGACCCCATTCATGCAGGAATACGGCCGGCAGCTCGCCGGTGTTCGCGCACTGGATCGTCGCGTCGGACGGGTGCGTGCCCGACTTGTAGAAGTTCATCGAGCTGCCGTTCCAGCTCGCGTTGCAGGTCTGATTGACGTTCATGTTCGCGGTGACTTTCCCCGCGATCCACGAATTGCTCGGCAGGAACGTCGCGGCCTTGCGATTGATCTTGGTCAGGTAGTAGAAACCCGTGCGCGACGCGCGCGTGTTGCCGGCGCCGCCGGTCGTCGTGCTGCCGCAGTCGGTGCTCGGATCGGTGCCCAGGTGCAGATTGCCGTCGGTCGAGTTCGACAGCGAGATCGAACCGCAGGCATCGGACATGCGGAAGTACTTGCCGTCGAGCGTCACGCTCGCCGAGCCGCCGGAATAGTCGTAGATGCCGAGCGCGTCGGTGACCTTGGCCGTGCCGTTGGTGACCGCGGCGAACGGCAGCGGAACGATGGTTTCCGAACCGGTGTTGAGGCCGAGGAACACGCCGCCGTCGACGGTCGCGTTGACGTAGCTCGTCAGGTCGCGGACTTCGATCACGCGGTTCGTCTTCGCGTCGACGAACAGGTCGTAGGTCATCGCGTCGTCCTTGACGCGGAACGCGAAGTGCCACGCGAGACGATGCGTATAGCCGGTGCCGCGCGCGCCGTTGTACGACGCCTCGATCTCGAGACTGCGCTCGCTCGCGGCCGGCAGCACGAGCAGCTCGCCCTGGTTCAGCCATTCGGTGACCGTGGTGCCGGCCGGCATGCCGAGTTCGCCGAACGCCATGTCGAACGCCTTCTCGCGCTGCGACACCGGAATCGTGTCGGTGGCGACCGGCGCGACGAGATGCGTGCCGAACTGCACGATGTTGCCGTGCGAGATGCGGAAGAACAGGTTCGCGCCCTTCACGCGCACGCCGTTCTTGGTCTGCGCGAACTCGATGAACCAGTGCGTGTTGTCCTTGCCGTAGCCGACGCTGCCCTGCGGGTCGAGCGCGAACTCCAGGCCGTCGGTCTTGAGCAGGTCGCCGTTGGCGGCGACGAAGTCGAGCAGGCGCGCCTCGACGACGGCGAGATCGACGGCTTCACCGCTGCGCAGGCCCATCGATTCGACGGTCAGCGCATTGCCGCTGCCCGGCACGAGCGGCACGCCGGAACCCTGGATCAGGTTCGGGCGGTCGGCGCGGCGGTCCCAGCGCATTTCCCAGGTACCCGGGTGACGCAGCTGGAATGCCGATGCGGCTGCATAGGGACGCGCCATGTTCTGGCTGATCGAAACCGTCGCTTCCTGGGTCGGCGTGACCTGCAGTTCCGGCGCGATGAATGCGCGCGACAGTTTCGGCGACGTGGCGCCATGGGCTTCGGGCTGAATGGCGTGGACCGATGCCGACGTGAGCAGGCCGAGCAGCAGTGACGACAGCACGCCTCGGGTTGCGTTGCGTCGCCGGCCGCTGCCAGCGTGATTGACGGGGCGAATCATGAACTTCTCCCTCCAGAAAGTTGATGTTCGTAGCAGTGAAGCGGGCATTCCTGCGCACGGCAGTACGGCGCCGCGACCAGCGAGCGGGTCGAAGCGCCTCGGATGTGTCCGGACAGGAATTCCGCCTCGGGAATCTGGAACGCGGCGCGCTTCGCCGCATCGGTGAAAACGTAGTAAATATATTTTTACGCTCAAGGCATTGAATGCGTTGAGCTATTTACCGGCAGCGAGAATTCGCGCCGACGCGCGAACCGTGACGGCGCGCACACGCGGCGCCGGAGTGCCGCGGCTGCGCCATATCGGCAGCACATCCCGGCACACGGGCGCGACGCATCGATCTCGATGACGGCGGGCGTTATCCGCAGGTATTCGAGCGCCAACGCTCCGGCTGCGGACCGGGAAGAAGCAGACCAGCGGCCAGTACGGCAGCGCAGCTACTTAGTGGCAAACGCCACGAATTCGCTTTGTTCACACGCTCCCGTACGGACGGGGGTTCAGATACGGATCTCGCGCGCGGTGCACTCGCGACGCACGAGCCGCAGGTTCGTGCCGACCGAGGCGACGGCCTTGATGATGCGCTCCGGCGGAACGCCCCATTGGGTCGACCAGTAGGTCAATTCCCAGTGCGAGGACAGGTCGATGCGGTCGGTGTTGCGGGTCGAGGCGTGCAGCGGAGAAACGGCGGACATGGGCACGTTCATGGCGTCTCCCTCGACGGTACGGCGGCTGGTGCGCGCAGATATACCGGCGTTGCCGTTAATGCGCCGTCACGGTTTGGCGGCAACCGCGAGACAGCTGCGCGTTGCGCGTGAAAAATTCGTTGTGCGACGCGGCGACGCGGCGCCGAAAGCGTGTTCGGAAGCGGCCTGCGCAACGTTTGATCAACAGCGTTGCGCGCTGACAGGAATCATCGCCGTACGGCGTATTATCCGATCGCCCGGGCCGGCACTGGCCCTTTGGATACGTTGCGGAGTTCATCATGAAAGCTCGATCGCTGAGCCTTGCCCTGTCCCTGCTGCTGGCCGGCGGCGCCCAGGCTGCCGTCGTCACGGAAACCTCGAGCGAAGTTCTGCGCGTCGATCCGGCGGCAGCACCGAAGACGCAGCAGTGGCGCAGCGGCGCCAAGGCCGCCGCGGTCGCACCGCTGCTGCAGCTGCCGCCGCTCGCCGCCGAGCGCGTCGCCGCGGTCAAACGGCGCAACGAAGCGAACGGCCAGCGCCGCGTGCAGATCGGCGTGAGCCGCGACATCGCAAGCGAAGCGGTCGACGATCTGCCGAAGGCGACGCTGCATTATGTCGACGGCGGCGCGGTGCTGCGCCTGGATGTCGCTGCGCAGGGCGCCGCGGCACTGCGCAGCGGCCTGCGCGCGAACTGGCCCGACGGCGTCGAGCTGCGCGTCGCCGGCAGCGACGGCACGATCTATGCGGTCGATGCCGCGGCGGCGCGCAGGCAGTCCGGCGCCGACGGCGTGTTCTGGACGGCGGTCACCGACGGCGAACGCCAGCAGCTCGAACTGTTCGTGCCGGCCGGCATCGATCCCGCCGGTGTCGCGCTGCGCGTGGAGACGGTCTCGCACCTGATCGTCTCCCCGCTGTCGGCGACGCACAGCAAGGCGCTCGGCGACTCGGGCTCGTGCAACATCGACGTCGTCTGCCGTACCGGGTCCGGCTCGCTCGGCGCGCCGCTCGTCAACATCAAGAACGCGGTCGCGCGCATGGTCTATCAGTCGGGCGGCGGCAGCTATACGTGCACGGGCACGCTGCTCAACGACATCGACTCGAGCACGCAGATTCCGTGGTTCTTCACCGCGCATCACTGCATCGGCAACCAGACCGAAGCGTCGTCGCTGACGACGTTCTGGAACTACGAGACGCCAAGCTGCGGCGTCGACAACAGCGGCCCGAACACGCAGTCGCCCGGCGGCGGCCAGCTCGTCTATTCCGAAGGCAGCACCGACGGCGCGCTGCTGCGCCTGAATTCCACGCCGCCCAACGGCGCGGTGCTCGCCGGCTGGAATGCCGCGGCACTGACGCCGTCGACGTCGGTCGTCGGCGTGCATCATCCGTCGGGCGACATCAAGAAAGTCAGCCAGGGCAACCACAGCGGCACGCGCGAGAACGTCACGTTCGACGGCCAGACCGTCGCCAGCACCTGGAAGTCGTCCTGGAGCGAAGGCACGACCGAGGGCGGCAGCAGCGGCTCGGGCCTGTTCACGCTCGCCGGCGCCGGCTACCAGCTGCGCGGCGGCCTGTTCGGCGGCGGCGCGTCCTGTTCCAATACGGGACAAAGCGAAACCGCCGGCAATGTGGATTTCTACTCGCGCCTCGACCGGATCTTCCCGTCGATCTCGCAGTACATCGCGAGCACCGGCGGCGCGGTCGGCCCGACGCGCGACTACACCGGCCAGTGGGACGTGCGTGCCGAGGGCGGCCGCGGCGTCAGCATGTTCCAGTTCGGCAACGTGCTGTTCGCGCTGTGGTTCGTCTACGACAACCAGGGCCGCGCCGCGTGGTATCAGCTCGATCCGCAGTGGACCGGCGCCGACGTCGCCGGCGGCCGCGTCGTGAAGTTCACCGGTTCGCCCTGGGGTCCGACCTACAACCCGGACGCGCGCCAGCTGATCGAGGTCGGCACGTTCACGCTGACCTTCACTTCGGGAACCGCGGCGAACTTCAGCTACAACGTCGACGGCGTCAACCGCAGCGTGCTGCTGCAGAAGTACTGATCGTCCTCACGCGTCCGGCGGCCGCCGCAGCTTCGCGGCGAGCCCGCCGGCGCGGCGCACCGGCCGCGCGAGCGCCGCAGCGATCGCCTCGTCCGAGGCGCACAGGTCGAGGCGCTGCTTCGCGCGCGAAACGCCCGTATACAGCAGCTGTCGCGACAGGATCCGATGCTCCGGATCCGGCGGCAGCAGCACGGCCGCATGCGCGTATTCCGACCCCTGGCTCTTGTGCACGGTGATCGCGAACGCGCCTTCGTGCGCCGGCAGCGCGTCGGGCGGCAGCGCGCGCGCGCCGGGTTCGCCGCTCTCCGTCGCGGTCTCGAACCACACGCGCAGGCGTCCCTGCGCATCGGCGAGGCACAGTCCGATGTCGCCGTTGAACAGGCGCAGGCCATAGTCGTTGCGCACGATCAGCACGGCCCGGCCGGGATACCAGAGTGCTTCGGCCGGGACATTCCATAGCCGTTTCAGTTCGGCATCGATCAGCGCGTCGAGCGCGAGCGCGCCGAACGCGTCTTCGCGCAGCGCGCAGAGCAGTTGCCGCTGCGCGAGCGTGCGCAGCGCCTGCAGCGCGACCGCGGCCGGGTCGGGCCGCGGCGGATCGAACAGCGACGCCTGCACCGGCAGCGCGGCCGGATCGGGCGCTGCCGCTTCCGCATCCGGCACGACCGGCCGCAGCGGCAGCCGGGCGAGCGCCGCCGCCCAGTCGTGCGCGAACGCCCGCAGCGACGCCGTGTCGGTCACCGCGCGCACGACAGCCTGCGGCGCCGCGTCGAGCGCCGATCCAAGGCCTTGCGCATCGCCGCGACGCACCGCGTCGTTGATCTGCGCGAGTTCGTGCTGCGCGCGGAAGCTGTGATCGAGCCGCACGAGTTCGGGCGCGCGCTCGTCCTCGAGCGCCGCGACGAGGTCCATGAGCACCGAACCGGCTGCAACCGAGGTCAGCTGGTCGGCGTCGCCGAGCAGGATCAGCGCCGCGTCGTCGCGCACCGCGTCGAGCAGGCCGCGCAGCATCGCGAGATCGAGCATCGACGCTTCGTCGACGACGACGATGTCGGCGGCGAGCGGGCGTGCGCGGTTGCGCGTGAAGCGGTTGCGATGCGGGTCGTAGCCGAGCAGCCGGTGCAGCGTCGACGCTTCGGTTTCGGGCACGCGCTCGAGCAGCGGCTGCCAGTCGGCCGGCAACGCCGCAGGACCGCCGCGCAGTGCGGCCTTGCCGGCGCGCAGCGATTGCGCGAGACGCTGCGCCGCCTTGCCGGTCGGCGCGGCGAGCTGGATGCGCGGCACGGAATCGGATGTCCGCAGCAGCATCAGCAGCAGGCGCAGCACGGTCGTCGTCTTGCCGGTGCCCGGACCGCCGGTCAGCACGAACAGGCGGCGTCCGACTGCGGCGGCGACCGCGTCGCGCTGGCGCTGCGCCGCGGCCGGCGTCTGCGCGAACAGCGTCGCGAGATCTTCATCCGTCGCGGCGACGGCATGGTCGACCGCCGCACGACGCGACGCGATGCGCGCGGCGATCGCGGTCTCGTCGGCGAAATTGCGCCACAGCGCGAAGCGGCCGTCGGCATCGATGACGAACGGCGTCGTCGCGCGGCCCTCGCCGACCAGCGGCTCGCGGCGCAGCGCGTCGATGTCCTCGTCCGC